>JACNHM010000018.1 GCA_014383605.1 Chloroflexota bacterium | reverse complement strand
TCTCCAAAGAAGCTAAAAAACCATCGGTGAGAAAACGGTGGGGGATAAAACTAAACCCACCATTTATGCGTCTGATGCGGTTTGGATTGAGAATTTTCTTCTGTATCATCTTTCCTTCCATCATTTGGGGCCTACCCATAGCCGCGACGGGGAAAGGCATCCACGATTTGCCCAGAGGGCACCCGCGCCCGCGGCCCCTACGCGCTACAGAAGGGAAAGACCGGCCCAGCCTACCTGGCCACCCGCGCCGGCGTGCCGCTCGTGCCAGTGGGGCTGACCGGCACCGAACAGATCAAGAGCAATCTGCCCCGGCTGCGCCGCACCCACATCCGCGTCGTCGTCGGCAAGCCCTTCCGTCTACCCGAAAGCGGCCGGGTCCGGGGCCAGAAGTTGCGCGAGTACACCGACCTCATCATGCACCGCATCGCTGAACTGCTGCCGGAGGAGTACCGGGGGGTGTACGGGGAGAGTGTATGAACAATGAACACTCCCCTGCACGCTCCCATCGCAGACGACGCCCCTTCTACTCCTCGGCCACCAGCCGGCAAGCGATTCCTGTTCATCGCCGCCTACGTCACCACGGCGGCCCTCTACGCCGTCGCTCTGCTGGCCGCCCCCGAACTGCGCCAGCCCGCTACCTGGATTCCTCTCACTGTCCTCTTCGCTGCTTTCGCCCTCACTATTCCCTTTATGTCCGGCTCCAGCGCCTCGCTCTGGCAGCGCGGCGGTCTCCTGCTGCTCCAGGCCGGCCTGATCTTCGCCATTGTGCTTGTCGGCCGGGGGGATCCCTACCTGCCCATCCTCTACTTTATCGTCGTTCCCGCAGCCTATCTCCGGCTCACCTTTCGCCAGGCGAGCGGTTTCACGCTGCTCTGCGCCGGCGCGCTGTTCCTGGACTATCTGCTATTGAGTGACGTAGAGACGGCGCTGGCCATGCTGTTCTCTTACGGGGGCGGCTTCGTCTTCTTCATCGCCGTCAGTGTCTCCCTGACCCAGCAGCAGCGGGAACGGCAACGGGCCGAGCGATTGCTGGCCGAACTGGAAGCCGCCCATCGCCGACTACAGGCTTACGCCGTCCAGGTCGAGGCGCTGGCCGTGGCCGAGGAGCGCAACCGGCTGGCCCGCGAGATCCACGACAGCCTGGGCCACTACCTGACTACTATCACCGTGCAACTGGAGGCGGCGCGCAAACTCATCGCCACCCAGCCTGAGCGGGCCGCCCAAGCCATCGCCAAGGTGGAAAGGCTGGCTCGTGAGAGCCTTACCGAGGTGCGACGCTCGGTGGCGGCATTGCGGGCCTCGCCGCTGGATACGGCGTCACTGGGCGAGGCCATCGGCGAAACGGTGCAAGACCTCCACGCCAGCGGGATCGCGACGACTTTCGCGATCGAGGGAGAGGCTCGCCCGCTGCCGATCCAGACCAAGGCGGCTCTCTACCGCGCCGCCCAGGAGGGACTGACCAACGTGCGCAAGCACGCCAACGCCAGCGCCGCCCAGGAAACGTTGACCTACGAACCGGAGCGGGCGGTGCTGACCATCAGCGACAACGGCACAGGCCGGCGCGGGGGGGAAGTCGAGGGCTTTGGGCTGCTGGGTCTGCGGGAACGGGTGGTGCTGCTTGGGGGCTCGCTGGAGGCTGGTGACCGCTCCGAGGGTGGCTTCCGGCTGCGGGTCGTGGTGCCTACGGAGAGGGGGGACGATGGCTGAGATCCGCGTCCTGCTGGCTGACGACCAACAACTGATGCGTGAGGGGCTGCGCGTGCTGCTGGACCTGACCCCCGACATCCGCGTAGTGGGCGAGGCCGGCGATGGGGCCGAGGCGGTGGAGCGAGCGCGGCGGATGCGGCCCGACGTGGTGCTGATGGACGTGCGCATGCCGCGGCTCGACGGCGTGGCCGCCACGCGCCGCCTCCACGACGCCTGCCCCGAGGTAAAAGTCATCATCCTCACCACCTTCGACGACGATGAGTACGTCTTCGAGGGACTGCGGGCCGGGGCGGTCGGCTACCTGCTCAAGGACGTGCCCTCGGAGCAACTGGCCAAGGCGATCCGCGCCGCTGCCCGTGGCGAGGCCTTCATCCAGCCCTCCGTGGCCTGCAAGGTGGTGGCCGAGTTCGCCCGCCTGACCGAGCGGGAGCACCGTCGCCGCGAGCAGCCGCTGGTCGAGCCGTTGAGCGCGCGGGAGTTGGAGGTGCTGGCGCTGGTAGCCGAAGGGTTCTCCAACCGCGAGATCGGCGAGCGGTTGTTTATCACCGAGGGGACGGTGAAGAACCACGTCAGCAACGTCCTGGCCAAACTGGGAGTGCGCGACCGGACGCAGGCGGTACTGAGGGCCCAGGAGATGGGACTGTTGTAGCACTTGTGTGCCCTGAGAGTATGACTTTCGTCACAGCGGGCCCTGAAAGGGCCTGCTTTTTTATGTCCCCACAATCCCCCTTCCGGCACATCACAAACGACCCCCGACGGGGTATAATGAGCGTGAAAAGAAAATGGGAGGTACGTGATGAGCGAAAACATACTTGAAGCACAGGGGCTGGTCAAGCGGTACGGCGGCGTCGAGGCGGTGCGCGGCCTCAGTTTCGCCGTTCGCCGTGGGGAGGGCTTTGGCCTGCTGGGCCCCAACGGCGCCGGCAAGACGACCGTCAA
>JACNHM010000019.1 GCA_014383605.1 Chloroflexota bacterium | reverse complement strand
AATGTACTGCTTCGCCCAGCCGGATGCGATTCGAGCTTCTTTCATGTGAGTCCTCTTACCCCTCAAGCTCCGATTGAGCCAGTGCTGAAGTCACCCAGCCCTTGACTTCAGCCTCCGATGGGATGCGACCACCACAGACCAATTGCTCGTTGATCACCAACCCCGGCGTGAACATCAAGCCGTACTTCAGAAACTCCATATAGTCAGCGACATGCTGCACGGTGACCTCAGGACAATCATCTCCCCATTCCACCTCCAGTTCCTCCAGAGTATCTACTACCACCTGAAGGACTCGCTCGCAGTTGATGCAACCAGGCCCCAAAACCTTGATGTTGAGTGCCAATTTGGACCTCCTGTAAAAAGTTTATTTCACCTCGATGGTCGGCTCGACCTCGATCTCCGACTTCACCGAGTTAGCGACCAGACTGTACTTCTGTGCCGACTGCAAGGCACGACGCACGCGCGCTTCGATGACCGCCGGGTCATCCTCCCCCGCCGCGACCTGGACAACCGGCCAGAGGCGGACGTGGGTGAAAGTCTCCGTCCGATCCAGCTCGATCAGCTTGGTGCCCTCGGCGCGGCAAGTGTACGACAGCAAATTGAGTTTGAACCGCTCAACTGCCCAGATGAACATCATCATGATGCAGGTATTGACTGCTGCCACGAAGGCATCTTCGGGAGTAAGCACGCCGGGGTGGCCCTGGGCGTCGGGCGGGGCGGAAAAATCCATCTCCGGACCATTACCCATGACGATACGCCCCCAGTGCTCCCCCTTCCACGAAACTGTGGTGTGGTAGGTTGCAGTGCGACTCATGCTGGCACCTCCTGTTTCTCGCTGAAAGCCGCGTATTCACGCCGCAGTGCCTTCGCGTAATCTTCCTCTTCCTCTTGCAGGATAGGATTGTAGATCTTCACCACCTCCAGCAGCTCGCGCGCCGTGCCATCACCGGGCGTTTTGCCGGCCTGGTGAAATTGCTGGAAAATGAGCGGCAAGGCAATCAAGGTGACGACGCGCCCATCCACGGCGACTTCCTGGATAGGGATGCCCGATCCGCACGCGCAGGTAGCCTGAACCGCCTCTTCGAGTTCGGACGCCTCGGCCGATTCCGTGAACGTCCCAGCGCGCTGACCGGCCGGCTTGCCCAGGAGCTGATCCACCAGGTCCGCCACCCGCTCTGCCGTGGCTTCGACGGCCTGCATTCCTGCTTCGTTCAATCGCCGCGCGCTGCCCAGGTGATCACTTGCAGCCACGTCGGTGACCACGACGCTAGCAGCGGGTTTACCAGAATACATCTCAGTGGCAAGGGCAGCGCAGCGTTTGTCGCAACCGTCCACCGCGACGGTCGGGTAAAAGCGGGCGAAGGCGCGATCCCCCTCCCCTCCAGCCAGAAAGAGAGGCAAGCAGATGGTCACTGTGTCGGCGGGGCGGAGTTGCTCCAACACCTTCAACGCCGCCAGGCGCGTCACGGTCCCTTCCGGCAGTTCCTCGCCGGAACAGGCCACGATTCCCACTTTCTTCTTCGGCAGGTCAGGCATTTTCCCCTCCATCATCTCTGGAAAGACTGTCCACGACAGCGACGATTTCTTCTGCCAGCACGTGGGCCAGTTTCTGCCCAGCCTCGTTGAGTTCAGCGATGCCCTGCGGCTTGAACTGGCGATGGCGGCGGTAAGCGTCGAGCACGGCGAAATCCTGCGCCACCGTCCCGCCGCTCTCTTCCACCATCTTGGTCGCACAGGCCAGCTTGCAGCCGTCAATCGTCACCGCCGGGTTCCCCGCCACTGCCGCACGCGTGTCCTCGTCGCCCAACACCAGGAGGGAAAGCACCACCAGTTGCGTGTCGGCAGGGCGCAGGTCCTCGGTCACTTCGTAGGCTGCCTCGCGGCTCACGGTGCCGTAGGTTTTTCCGATGCCGCTGCACGGCACGATCACCACTTTCCGCGCGCCCTCACTCATAGCCTCTTGGCCTCCTCTTCGGCTTCCTGCTTCATCACAAGAAAGTAGGCCTGGGGGTCGAGCAGTCGGGCGCGGTCGGACTCCCAATCACTGGTCTCGATCACGGCCAGCCAGCCTTCGCCGTACGGGTCCTGGTTGATGACTTCCGGAGCGGTCTCCATGACCGGGTTGACTTCCACCACCCTACCGGTCACGGGCGACGCCAGGCTGACGTCGGCCTTGATGGTCTCGATCACGGCCACCTCGTCGTCGAAGGCCAGCACCGTGCCCTCTGGCTTGACCTCGACGAAGGCGACGTCACCACTGCGTTGCTGCAGGAAATCCGAGAGTCCGATCCGAACGTGATTGCCTTTGGCCAGCGCCCATACTCCTTCGCTGTGGTAGTAGCGATCAGTGGCGACCTTGAAAATGAATTTGTCTACGGTGAGTTCAAGAAACTCAGGCATGATTGTCTCCTTCTCAACGAGAGTGAAAATGGATCGTTGCGCCGCGGTAGCCGAGGGCAGCTTCCAGCATGGCCTCGGGCAGGGTCGGGTGAGCGTGGGTGGTCCAGGCCAGGTCGTCTGCCGTGGCCCCCACCTGCACCGCCAGCGCGCCTTCCGCGATCAGGTCGGTAGCGTGTGGGCCCATCAGGTGAACGCCCAACACGCGCCCGCTGCCAGCCTCGCACACCAGCTTGACCAGCCCCTCGGTCT
>JACNHM010000308.1 GCA_014383605.1 Chloroflexota bacterium | reverse complement strand
GGGGGTGGTACGACTTTATGAGACTTTTAAGGTACGACTTAATGGGACTCAACAACCCCGAACTCTGAACACAGAACCCTACCAAGGCGCCCCTGGCAGGACTCGAACCTGCGACAAACGGTTTAGGAAACCGCTGCTCTATCCTCTGAGCTACAGGGGCACAAGGCCAAAAAGCTCTGACCGCATTGTAGCATAGCCCGAAAGCAAATCCAAAACCATTCACGAAAGGCACGAAACCCCACGAAAGGCGCGAAACCCTTTCGTGTCTTTCGTGCCCTTTCGCGTGTTTCGTGTTTGAGCTTGTGTCACTCCTTGCTGCGCAGGTGGGGGAAGAGGATGACCTCCCGAATGGACGACTGATCGGTGAAGAGCATGGTCAGCCGGTCAATGCCCGTGCCGAAGCCGCCGGTGGGCGGCATGCCATAGCTCAGCGCCCGCACGTAGTCCTCATCCACGGGATGCGCCTCCTCGTCGCCAGCCTCCAGCGCCCGCCCCTGTTCCAGGAACCGCTCCCTTTGGTCAAGGGGATCGTTCAACTCGCTGAAGGCATTGCCCATCTCCATGCCACCGATGAAATACTCGAAACGTTCCACGATGCCGGGGCTGTCCGGCGACGCCTTGGCCAGCGGCGAGATCTCCCGCGGGTAATCGGTGACAAAGATGGGCTGGATGAGATCAGGCTCCACGTGCGTGCCCAACAGGCTGTCAATCAACTTGCCGCGGTTGGAGTGGGGGTCGGGCTGCATGCCCAGCTTATCCCGCATGACCGCAGCCAGGCCCGGCGCGTCGGGATAGGCCTCGTAATCAATGCCTGTGGCCTCCAGGATGGCCTGGCGCAGCGGCAGCCGCCGCCAGGGCGGGCTGAGGTCTATCTCGTGACCCTGGTAGACCAGGCGAGGCGTGCCGAGCACTTCATCCGCCACGAAGGCGATCATCTCCTCGACGCGGCGCATCACGTCGTGATAGTCAGCGTAGGTCTCGTAGAACTCCAGTTGGGTGAATTCCGGATTGTGCTTGAAGCTCACGCCCTCGTTGCGGAAATCGCGCCCGATCTCGTACACCCGCTCGTAGCCGCCGATGATGAGTCGCTTCAGATACAACTCGTCGGAGATGCGCAGATAGAGGTCCTGGTGCAATTGGTGATGGTGGGTGACGAAGGGGCGGGCCGCCGCACCGCCGTAGATGGGCTGCAAGATGGGGGTCTCCACCTCCAGGAAGCCCTGGCCATCCAGGTAGCTCCGCAGCGCGCTGACGATGCGGGCGCGGGTGACGAAGATCTCCCGCACCTCGGGATTGGCGATCAGGTCCAGATAGCGCTGCCGGTAGCGGGTCTCCACGTCCTTGAGGCCGTGCCACTTGTCGGGCAGGGGATGCAGCGCTTTGCTCAGCAGGGTGATCTCGCGCACGCGCAGGGTGACCTCGCCCGTGCGGGTGCGGAACATCGCCCCTTGCACCCCCACGAAATCGCCGAGATCCAGCAGGTTCGTGAACAACTCGTATGCCTCTGAACCTACCTCGTCGCGGCGCAAGTAGATTTGCACACGCCCGCTGCCATCCTCGATGTGGGCAAAGGACGATTTGCCCATGACGCGCACGGCGCGCAGACGGCCCACCAGGGCAAGCACCACATCCTCGGCCAGGTCTCCCGCCTCGAAAAGCTGAAGCGCCTGAACAATGGTATGGCTGCGCTGGCTGCGTGCCGGATAGGGATCTATGCCTGCCTCACTCAGATGCGCCAGCTTCTCCCGCCGCACCTGTTCCTGCTCGCTCAAGATATCGTTCACCGGTCGCCCCCTCCCAGCGCAAGGCAGCAAGGCGGACTGCCGCCTATACTGCGCCGCTTTCGCCTTGCTCGATGTTCACGATCTCAAAATAAAGCTCGCCGCCCGGCGTGTCCACCACCACTTCATCACCCACGGCGCGCTCCATGATCGCCTGGCCCATGGGTGACACGTTGGAAATGCGGCCCTGGATGGGGTCTGCTTCGGCCGAACCGACGATGAAGTACGTCTCCAAATCGTCGCTGCCTCGTTCCTGGACGGTCACCCGTGAGCCCAGGGATACATATTCCGAGGAACCGTTTTCGATCAGCACGGCGCGGCGCAGCATGGCCTCCAGGGTGAGGATACGCCCTTCGAGGAAGGCTTGCTCGTTCTTGGCCTCGTCGTACCCCGCATTCTCCGTGATGTCGCCTTCGGCCTTGGCATCGTGAATCTGCTGGGCCACCTCGGCCCTGCGCACAGTGCACAGGTAGTCCAATTCCTCGCGTAGTTTTCGCCATCCTTCAGGCGTCAGGTAGACCGCCCGGTTGTTGTCAGACATGGCACCTCTCAATACCGCGCAGCATGCGCTCGGGTTCAAATTGCAGCATCTGGAATCAGCACCCCCAGACGCAGGAACTCAGGTGAACGTCTGAGGGTGCTCAAACCTCCGTGGTTGTGTTCTGGCGGCTCACAAAAAAGGCGACTGAGTCCTCCTCTCAGTCGCGACAACCGCTGGAGGCCATTATACCACAGGCTGTTGATTCTGCAAAATAACGCATTGCGACCGTCACGAGTTTGGGACATGATTCTGAATTATCTCCACAGGCCAAGTAACGCTAAGGCCGGCGCAGAGGGAGGCCATAGGCACCTGACTGATGTCGTAGCC
>JACNHM010000579.1 GCA_014383605.1 Chloroflexota bacterium | reverse complement strand
GCTGATTGGGCTGCGGCTGTCTCTGATTGTTAAGGTGCGACTTTTACCCTAATGCCTTTGCCGTCCTCCAGAAACAACTATGTGCTTTGCCACCGCTCCGGTCAGGGGAACTTCACCACGAAGGCGCCAAGTACAGCGTGGCGTAAATGCGTTCCGGGTTTTTGGCTCACGGCGGACCTTAGTCCGCCGCCTGTGTAGCCTTCTAAAGGCCCTCCATGGCGCTGGACTAAGGTCCAGCGCGAGCCGACTAAGTACAGCGTGGCGTAAATGCGTTCCGGGTTTTTGGCTCACGGCGGACCTTAGTCCGCCGCCTGTGTAGCCTTCTAAAGGCCCTCCATGGCGCTGGACTAAGGTCCAGCGCGAGCCGATCAAAGCGGAACGAACTTGTGCCAGCCTGTACTAAGCCACAAAGGTTTCTTGCTGCCTTCGTGCCTTTGTGGTGAGAAGAGACACAACTGGGCAATTACAGACGGTTTGTTTCCTCCAGCCTGCGCACCACCCCGCCGATCTCCTCCACCCGACCAATGACGAAATCTACCTCCCCGTTTCCCTCGCCCCCCACGCCATCCACCAGCACCGTGATCATGCCCAGCGGCCTGGCCGGGCGCAGGTTGCGCACGCTGTCCTCCACCAGGATGCACGCCGGCCCCTCTGCCTGTAGCATCTCCAGCAGGCGCCGGTACACCTCCTCCGCCGGCTTGCTCACGTAATCCATGTCCCGCACGTCCACGATGGGCGAGAAGTGACGGCGCACGCCCAGCGCCTCCAGCACCCGCTCGGCGTGGGCCCGCGTGCCGTTGGTCCAGATGGCTTTACGCAGCGGGATACCCTCCAGCACCTTGTCCAGCTCGCCGTTGGCCTGCAGGTAGCGCGCCACGGGGAGATTGTGCACGTAGGCCAGGTAATCATCGGGGTCAATGTGCTGATGGCGCAGCAGACCGGCCATGGTCGTGCCGTACTCGCTCACGTAGTGGCGCCGCAGCGTCTGGGCCTCCTCGCTGGCCATGCCCAGCCGCTCCGTCATGTAGCGCAGGATGAGGCGTCGCACCTCCTCCATGACCCCGCTGCCGCGAGGGTAGAGCGTATCGTCGAGGTCGAAGATGACATAACGCAAAGAAGTGGACATCGTCCATCCGGGAAAAAGGAGAAGGCAGCGTTGGAGACGCTGCGGCGACGGGTGAACCTGCACCCATTATAACGCCAACCCTGTCAGAAGTCAAGATGAGCATGACGGAGTCCCCAACAATGACGGAGTCCCCAACTTGTTGGGGATGCGCGGCCACGCCCCGAACAAGGCTTCGGCGAGGACTTCGGCTGAGCTCAGTCGAAGCCCTCAGTCGAGCCGTTCGGGAGTCCGGCGCAGCATCCCTCGTATCACGATCGGCGTGATGGATGTCTACGTTCGGCGAACTGCCAACGACAGCCCCCTTCGCCGCCAGGGTGGAGGTGGCTGTGTGAAGATATGGCTTGTTGCACATGGAAGGGAATTGTGATACAATGATACTGCTTCTCAGGAGAACGGAAAACGGAGGGATGGAGAATGAATGATAGAAAGACCGAAGAAACCAGAGCGTCATACTCCGCCTTGGTGGCCGATCTCGGTCACCCCATCATCCTGGAGCGCGATGGACAACCTGTAGCGGCATTGATGAGTATCGAAGAATACGAACGCTACCAGGCGCTGTTGAAGGAACTCCCGGCGGTATCCGCGCGGGAAGCACGTCGCGCGGCCGACCGCGTTGTATTCGACGATTTGGTGGGCTGCGCGCTGAGCAGTGGCGATCCCGTATGGGTCCCGGCTCCTGAACCGCACTGGCGCGTACCCTATCGGAGTTTCGACGGCACGTTACTGGCTGCAGTGAACGTGGACGCACGCACGCGCGCCGTATCGCTGACAGACGAGGA
Source organism: Chloroflexota bacterium (assembly GCA_014383605.1). The sequence goes on along the minus strand of JACNHM010000579.1, from coordinate 11,138 downwards.
ACGCGCCGCGCTCCTGGAGCGGGTTGAACGTCTGGCGACTACCGACGATGTCCTCACTTAAGCCGGCCGTCCACGTCCAGCAGATGGCCTTGGGGTACTGCCTGCCTGCTTGTGCGCAGATGGCACTGGCGCAGTTGGGTATCGTAGTGCTCCAGCCGCGGCTGGCCCGGACCTTGGGCACGCGGGTGGGCGTGGGGACGCCCTTCTCGCGAGTGGAGCGGTTGGTGCAGTGGAACGTCCGTGTGCGGTTAAGGCAAGGGGTTGCAATTGGCGATCTGGTGGCATCCCTGACTGCTGATATGGCTGTGATCGTCGCTGTCACAACGACGCCAGGGTTACCCGGCTGGGGCAACATTCGCACACAGCATACGCTACTGATGGCGGATGTCGGCTCTGAGCAGATCGCCTATCATGACCCGGCATTGGCATACGGGCCGGTTTCCGCGCTGCTTGCCGAGTTTCTCCTGGCCTGGGGCGAAATGGACGAGCGAGCAGCATTCCTGAGCTGGGGATAAGCGGCACCCTGTACGGAAGTTCAAAGCTCTGTTGGCGGGGAGTTGTACTCCCGGCCCCGCCGGCCGGGGTTCAACTCCGGCGGATCAGAGAGGCTGTGCTATGGGCGCCGCCTTCTTCTGATGGCCGGAAGTTGCACTTCCGGCCCGGCTCGCCAGAGTACGACTCCGGCACGACGAGACCGCTGGCGGTGTGCATCTGCCCGGCACCCGCGGCGTGGAGGGGGCGCAGGTGAGTTTGGACAGTCTGATGTACACCACCAACACCTCCGGCTGGTACTCCTTCAACCTGCTCGATCCGGGCGCCTACACGGTGCTGTCGGCAGCGCCGGCGGGCAGTTGGTGGGTGCCGACCACCTCGGCAACGTGCGCGGCAACCATCGTCAACAAGTGGGACCAGGTCTTCTGCAACTTTGGCTACTGGTGGGGGCTGGATGGCCCACCGTTGGACGGGTTGGCCGCCCAGCAGCAGGTGACGCTGACGCCGCTGCAGGACACGGCCATCAGCGGGCTGGAGCCGGGCAACCACGGCTTCGCGGAGAACGTGTGGGTGCGACAGCCGGGGCTGTCCTCGACGCTGGTGCAGTTCGACCTCTCCGGCCTGCCGGCGGGAGCGCAGGTCGTCTGGGCCAGGTTGCGGCTGTATGCGGCCTCGGCCAGCAATCCCGATAACCGCCTGTACTCGACCGCCTATGCGCTCAGCAAGATGTGGACGGAAGGCGGAGCGACCTGGCTGCAAGCTCAGGCTGGCCTGCCCTGGGAGGAGGCCGGGGCCACCGGCGCCAGCGATCACGGTGACCCCGTGGGTTGGGCCTGGACAAACACGCTGGGCTGGGTGGCGTTCGACCTCGACCCCGCCCTGGTCGCCGCCTGGCTGGCCGATGAGGGCAGCAACCACGGCCTGCTGCTGCGCGGCGAGGGCAGCGAGAACCGCCGCGTGGCCTACCGGTTCCTGAGCCAGGAACACGGCAACGCCGCCGCCCATCCCCAACTCGTCGTCGGCTACAACCTGCCGTGAGCCATACCGAGGTGCAACGCACTTCGCAAGTGCGTTGCACCTCTCCTCCGGCGGATCAAGAAGACCTGACAGGTTTCAGAAACCTGTCAGGTCTTTTCTCCTGTTGACCGGAAGTTGCCCTCTTCATCCTGCCACGCGCCGCGTGACAACTGGACAGGGTGAGCTATGCCTTGCACCGTGCCGCTCCTGTGATTCCCACCCCGCGCGCCGTCGCCACACCCACACCCCTCCAATATCCAACCTCCAATTGCCTTTTCTCTGGAACGATGCTACAATTGTGATGTCCTCTCGAAGCCACCGGCCACTTCATTCACCGAGGCGCGGAGGCCTACATGCCGGTTAAGTCTCTCCGCACTGCAAGCAACAATGACACGTGGGGCAGGCTTTCGAGCCTGCCGAGCAGCCTGGAAAGGCTGCTCCACCACCTACAGTGGAGGTACAGCCTGATGTCTTCCCATCGCACCCCATGTCCTCGATTGCTCCTTCGTCTGCTCTTGCTGGCCGCCCTGGCGGTCTGCGGGCTGGTCACCGTCTCGCCCCTGCAAGCTGACGGGCCGGGCAACGGGCAGTTCGCCGTTTCGGTCTTCGCCGCTGGCCCCTGGCAGCCGGCCGGCACATTGGCCTACGGCAAAGACCTGGCCGAGCACTCTCTCGACCTGTCCGACCTCCTCCTTTCTGGCCCCCTCGGCGTGCGCCTGCAGCACTCTGGCGATACGGCCGCGCACCTGGACGCCATCTCCCTGGCCGGCCGCGCCCCCCGCACGGTCCTGGGCGCCGGGGAAGGCCCGCGACTGGCGCGGCGCAAGCTGGCCGCGTCTGACTATGACCTGCTGGACGCCCGCGGCCGGTCGCTGCTCTTGGTGTTCGACGCCGCCGACGGCGCGCCCACTTTATCCCTTTTAGCCGTCACCAAAACTGCCAATCTCTCCCAGGTGGACTATAGTGGCACCACCACCGCCGGTCCCGTCACCCCCCCGCAAATGCCCAACCTGGTGGTCACCAGCATCACGCCTGACGTCAGTTGCACCAGCGACGGCAATTTCAGCGGTTCCATCTCCGTCCGCGTCACCAACGATGGGGACGGCGCCACCAGTGGTACCTTTACCGTGCAAGTCACCGACGGCAAAGGCTGGACCGGCACCGCTACTTACGGCCTTGCCATTGCTTCCGGTGGATTCGCCGATGTCACTATAAATACCGGTTCCTGGGTCCCCGATTGCCAACCTTGCGCTGCTCCTTACAGCTTCAATGCCACCGTTGATCTCAATAACGATATCTGCGAAAGTAACGAAACCGATAACACCACCGGCTCCCCCACCGCATATACCGTGCCCATCCCGGACCTGGTGGTGACGGATATCGATTTCACCAATGTCAGTTGTACCAACGACGCCTGCTCCGGCAACGTGTCCGTGATTGTGAGCAACAACGGCTGCGCTGCCGCCAACAACTTCCAGGTCTCGCTGACCACCGACGGCTGCCTCACCTTCACCCCCCAGACCGTCACCTCCCTTGCAGCCAGTTCCTCCACCGTCATACAATTCAACATCAGCGGCTCCTGGGCCGACTGCACCGCCCAGAACTGCCAGTTCACCGCCGCCGTGGATCCCACGAATGTCGTGTGCGAATGTGACGGCAGCAACAACGACCGCGTCGAGACCTACGCCACCACGCTGCCCGACCTGGTGGTCACGGACATTGACTTCAGCAACGTGTCTTGCAGCAACGATAACTGCTCCGGCCAGGTGGAGGTCACCGTGCAGAACCAGGGATACGGCACGGCCGCGAACTTCCAGGTGTCCCTGAATACGGACGGCTGCCTGAGTTTCACCAATAACCAGACGGTGTCCGCGGCGCTGGGCAATGGCCAGTCCAGCACGGTGGCATTCGACATCACCGGCTCCTGGCTCAACTGCTCGGACTGCGGCTGCGACTTCACGGCCACAGTGGATGCCACGAACAGCGTCTGCGAATGCGACGGCAGCAACAACACGCGCACGGAGACCTACACCCAAAACATGCCCGACCTGCGCGTCAACGGCGTCACGCCGTCGGTCACCTGCTCCGGCGACGGCAACCTGCAGGGGACTGTCACGGTGAACGTGAGCAACGGCGGCTGCGCGAACGCCAACAATGTCGCCGTGCGCCTGACCTCCACCTGCGGCGTCACCTTCAGCGACCAGACGGTCAACCTGACGGCCGGCAGCAACACCAACACCGACTTGACCTTCAACTACACGCCCGGCTGCGCCAACTGCACCTGTACGTTCACCGCCAGCATTGACCCGGACGATGCCATCTGCGAGTGCGACGGCACCAACAACACGCTGTTCAGCGCCCCGTATACCCTCAACCTGCCGGATGTGGAGGTGCAGTCGGACACGTTGGCCGCCACCTGCGCCGGCGATGGGCAATGCCGCATCTCCGGCAACGTGACTCTGGTGAACAACGGCTGCGGCAGCAATCTCACCGCCGATGTCCCCATGCGCTTCACGCTGTACGACAACACCGGCTGCGCCGGCAGCCAGGTGGGCCAGTGGACCGAGACGCTCAGCAGTGTCAACATCGCTTCTGGCGGCGACACCCAGGCATTCACCATCACGCCGCATACCATAGACACCAACCTCTGCACCAACTCCACCAACTGCCAGGTCTCCATCGGGCTGGAAGCCGACTACAACGGCTCCATCTGCGAGTGCGACGGCACGGACAACACCACCTGCGCCGACAACAAGGCCGTGGACATCCCCGACCTGGCCGTGACTAACGACACCCTGAGCGTGACCTACCTCGACGACAGCCGCATCCGCGTCGCTGGCAACGTCACGCTGCGTAACGACGGCTGTGGATCGAATCTGACCACCGACATCCCCGTGCGCTTCACACTGTACGACAGCACGGGCGCTGCCGGCAATCAGGTGGGGCAGTGGACCGAGACCCTGAGCAGTGTGAACATCCCCTCCGGCGGCGGCAGCCAGGTATTCACGATCACGGACCAGGAGTTCGCCGCCGACCCCTGCGGCGACTCCAGCAATTGTCAGCTCTCCATCCGGGTGGAAGCGGACTACAGCGGCACCATCTGTGAGTGCGCCGGAGCGGGGCCTTACGTGGCCGACGACATCGCCGTGGACCTCCCGGACCTTCAGGTCCAGTCAGAGGCCTTAGCCGTCGGTTGCTGGGACGATGGGGGGTACAGCATCTCGGGCCGTGTGACGTTGGTCAACAACGGCAGCGGGTCCAATCTGACGAGCGACGTCCCGGTGCGCTTCACGCTCTACGATGGCGCGGGCTGCGGCGGCAATCAACTGACCCAGTGGACCGAGACTTTCACGAGCGTCAACTTGGCCGCGGGAGGAGGCACGCAGAGCTTCAACCTCACCGCCCACAGCGCCACCGGCAACCTCTGCACCGCGTCCACCAACTGCCAGCTCTCCTTGCTGGTCGAGGCCGACTACAGCGACGCCGTTGGAGAGGGCGATGGCACGAACAACACGCTCTGCAGCACGGAGAGCCTGAGCATCCCCAACCTGGTGGTCAACAGCATCAGCGACAGGGTCACCTGCAGTGGCGACGGCAGCTTCGGCGGCATCACGGTCAACGTGGGCAACGACGGCTGCGGCGCTGCCAATGGCGCCGTGGTGCGCCTGACCTCCGACTGCGGACTGACCTTTGCCGATCAGACGGTCAACCTGGGCGCCGGCGAGGACAAGGACGTCACCTTCGCTCTCACCTCCGGCCTCACGTCGTGCACCTGCAACTTCACCGCCACCATGGACCCCGACGATACCATCTGCGAATGCGATGGCACGGACAACAGCGCCAATTCTGGCGGCTCCCTGCTGATACCGGACTACGAGGTGCAGGGCGACACGTTGCAGGTGCGCTGTAGCACCAGCGGCCTGGCCACCGTGTCGGGCGATGTCACCCTGGTCAACAACGGCTGCGGCCCCGCCGCCACGGACGACGTCCCGATGCGCCTGACCCTGTACGACGACGCCGGCTGCAGCGGCGGCGCGCAGATCCACCAGTGGACGCAGACCCTCACTGGCGCCAGCATGGCCTCGGCGGGCGGTACCCAGACCTGGACGATCAACCCCCACACTTTCGCCACCAGTTCTTGCACCGATGCCAGCTTCAGCCTGGCCTCCGTCCAGGTTGAGGCCGACGTCAACGACTCCATCTGCGAATGGGATGGCACGGACAACGACGCCTGCGCGGACAACAAGGCGGTTCTGAGGGATTCAGACGGGGACGGCGTGGACGACGGCGACGATAACTGCCCTGACGCGGCCAACGCCGGACAGGAAGATGCCGACGGCGACGGTGTGGGCGATGCCTGCGATGCCTGCCCCGGCTTCGACGACGCACAGGATGCCGATGGCGACACCGTGCCCGACGGCTGTGACGTCTGCGCCGGATCGGACGACGGGCAGGATGCCGATGGCGACGGCGTGCCGGACGGCTGTGACGTCTGCGCCGGATCGGACGACGGGCAGGATGCCGATGGCGACACCGTGCCGGACGGCTGCGACGTCTGCCCCGGATCGGACGACGGGCAGGATGCCGACAACGACACCGTGCCCGATGGCTGTGACGTCTGCGCCGGGTTCGACGACACGCAGGATGCCGATGGCGACGGCATGCCCGATGGCTGCGATGTCTGCACGGGGTTCGACGACACGCAGGATGCCGATGGCGACACCGTGCCCGACGGCTGCGACGTCTGCGCCGGATCGGACGACGGGCAGGATGCCGATAACGACACCGTGCCCGATGGCTGTGATAACTGCCCTATCACGCCCAACGCCGGCCAAGAAGACGGCGACGGCGACGGCCAGGGCGACGTCTGCGACGCCTGTCCCAACGACGCCGCCGACGACGCTGACGGTGATGGTCTCTGCGGCGACGTGGACAACTGTCCGGACGATGCCAACGCCGACCAAACCGACGGCGACGGCGACGGGGTGGGCGATGCCTGCGACGCCATGCCCGTGCCGCTGCTGGAGGTGGTCAAGGATCTGGATCCGGCCAGCGACGGCGGCAAGTTCAATCTGCGGATAGATGGTGTGACCAAAGCCAGCAACGTAGGCCATGGTGGCGGCACGGGGCCGCAGGAGGCCAGCGTGGGCCGGCACACGGTGGGGGAGACGGCGGGGGCAACGACAAGTCTCTCGGACTACGATACGTCCATCCAGTGTCGGGATGGGGGCGGCGAGGGCCAGGTGGTGGCCCAGGGCGCCGACGCTTTGCTGGATGTGACGCTTGCTGCCGATGAGCAGATCCGCTGCACGGTCCGCAACCGTCTCAAGCGAGGCACGATCATCGTGCAGAAGCAGACCGATCCCGACGGGGCGGCGGGCAGCTTCACCTTCAGCGGTCATGCCGCCGGCGCCATCTCCGACGGCGGAACCATCGTCGTCAGCAACCTGCTGCCGGGCGCCTACACCACCGCGGAGGCCGACCCTGGCCCCGACTTCGAGCTCACGGCCATCACCTGCAATGATGGCAACAGCACAGGCAACCTGGACACGCGCACGGCGACCTTCGTGGTGGAAGCCGGCGAGACGGTCAAGTGCACCTTCAGCAACGCCCGCCGCTCCCTGCAGGTGAGCAAGGCGACGCTCTGGCCGGTGAACGGTCTGGCCGGCCTGGGCTAGGAGATCCGCTACCTGATCACGGTCGAGAACACCGGCGGCCTGACTGTGGACCCCCTGACCCTGCGCGACGAGTACAATAGTTGGTGCCTGACCTCGCGCAAGGCGCAGACGCCGCCGGACGTGCACGGCGGCTCCGCCGGCTTCCTGCAGTGGAACGACCTGGGTCCGCTGGCCCCCGGCGAGACGACCTCGCTGTGGGTGGAGTTCACCGCTAACCACGCCTGCGATCCGGCCACCAACACGGCCATCGTGGCCACGGGTGGACTGACCTTCCAGGACGAGGCCACGCTGCGCATCCTGGAGACCATCGCCTTCATCAGGGGCCGCGTCTTCCACGACGAGACCGGGGCGGGCGCCCATCTGGGCAGCTATCGGGGTGTGGAGGGGGCGCAGGTGAGCATGGACAGTCTGCTCTACACCACCAACACCTCCGGCTGGTACAGCTTCAATCTGCTGGATCCGGGGACCTACACGGTGATGTCGGCGGCACCGGCGGGTAGTTGGTGGGTGCGCACCACCTCGGAAACGTGCGCCGCAACCATCGTCAACAAGTGGGACCAGGTCTTCTGCAACTTCGGCTACTGGTGGGGGCTGGACGGACCACCGCTGGACGGCCTGGCCGCCCAGCAGCAGGTGACGCTGACGCCGCTGCAGGACACGACCATCAGCGGGGTGGAGCCGGGCAATCACGGGGCCGAGGAGAACCTGTGGGTGCGACAGCCGGGGCAGTCCTCGACGCTCGTACAGTTCGACCTCTCCGGCCTGCCGGCGGGAGCGCAGATCGTCTGGGCCAGGCTGCGGCTGTACGCGACCACGGCCAGCAACCCCGACAACCGGCTGTACTCGACCGCCTATCCGCTCAGCAAGATGTGGGCCGAAGGCGAGGCCACCTGGCTGCAAGCTCAGGCTGGCCTGCCCTGGGACGAGGCCGGGGCCACCGGCGCCGGCGATCACGCCGATCCCGTGGGCTGGGCCTGGACGAACACGCTGGGCTGGGTGGAGTTCGACCTCGATCCCGCCGTGGTGGCCGGCTGGCTGGCCGACGCCGGCAGCAACCACGGCCTGCTGCTGCGCGGCGAGGGCAGCGAGAACCGCCGCGTGGCCTACCGGTTCCTGAGCCAGGAACACGGCAACGCCGCCGCCCATCCCCAACTCGTCGTCGGCTACAACCTGCCGTGAGCATTGCCAGGTGCAACGCACTTCCCAAGTGCGTTGCACCTCTCCTCCGGCGGGTCAAGAAGACCTGACAGGTTTCGGAAACCTGTCAGGTCTCGCTTGGCGAACAACGGGCCAGCGCTTGCAACCGCGCTGGCCCGTTTTGTGCACTGCGGGGCTGAACCCCCGTGCTGAGAGAGCGGAGCCCCTGCGGGACTGCAAATGATCAGCCCGAAGGGCTTTGCCCTTTCAGCCCGACGGCTTCAGCCTCGGGCCGCTCCAACGGCTCTGCTCTTCAGTCCGGAGTTCCCGGCTCTGGGCTTCTACCCAATACCCAATCCCTAATATCCAGTATCCAACCTCCCATCCCCCAGCTCCGCCACTTCCCGCCCCTTCTCCTCCAGTTCCTGCTGCACGGCCTCTATCTGACGCCTGGCCTCCTCCCGTTGATTGACCCATTCCAGCGGTGGGGCCATCCCGTACCGGGCGATGGTCGTTTCGATCGTGCGCAGATTGCGCTGGTGCTGGGCCAGGAGCTCTTCCAGCGCGGCGATGTCCTCCAGCAGCCTCTGCCGTCGCAGGGGCGCCAACACCTCCTCGGCCGAGGGCACGTCCGGAGGCGGCGCGGCAGGGCCAGTCACTGGCACAGAGGCCAGTTCGCCGCCGGCGGCCACCAGCGCTTCCAGGATCTCCCCCGGCGCCGCCGTGATACCGATGACCCCCTGATGTTCCAGCCGGCGCAGCGTGCGTGCGTCACCGTCCGGCAAGATCGCGTAGGCCCGGGCGTCCGACTGCGCCAGGCTTTCCCGCACCAGCCCCACAGCCCACTCCAACGCCGGGTCCGTGGCCCCGTAGCCGACGAAGAGCAGCCCCCCGGCGCGGGCATACTTGCGCAGCATGGAGACCATCTCCGGCGACTCGCCTGGCAACCGATCCTGCTCCTCCTGGGTTAGCTGCAGGCTGTCCGGACGCTCCAGCGTGCCCCAGAGGGCCAGCAGCAGCGTGGACTCCGCCGGCTGGTAGGCCAGATCGTTATCGCCCACGGCCCGGTAGACGCGTCGCCCGGCCCCGCTGAGCGCCTGTTCCAGCAGCCCATCCCAGGCCGTGCTGCCGTACAGCGTGCCGGGCAGCCGCGCCAGCAGGCGGTGCAGGCTGCCGGGTGTGTCCAGCGGCTGCATCTGGCTGCGCAGGTACTGCACCACCGCCTGCCGTCCCAGGTCCAGCAGCGCCTCCTCCAGCACCTCCGTCAGCGCTGCGCCTTCCAGGTCCTCTCGTCCGGCGTACGCCGCCAGGCCGTCGGCCAACTCCTGGCTGGAGGGCACGCCGATAGCCCCCAGGTCGGGACCAACAACAGGCACCAGCGTCTTCTGCGCCAACGCCTGCCGCAGCGGGGCGGGGATCTTCTCTGTCATCTTGCCTCCATGTGACTGCTCACCCTGCTCGGCCTGGACTGCTCACCCTGCTCGGCTTGGACTGCTCACCCTGCTCGGCCTGGACTGCTCACCCTGCTCGGCCTGGACTGCTCACCCTGCTCGGCCTGGACTGCCAAGTCCAGGCCCGAAGAAGCCGAAATCAGCTTCATGCTGAGGGTTTCTGACCCACAGTGGTGAGTTCAGCCGGTCCAGTCGTCGGGTCTGGCGATCCGGCGGGAGCGCTGAGCAGTAACGGCGCCTCTATGTTCAGTACAACATGGACAGCGTCTCGAAGCGAATCTGACCGTTGGCGATCTGCAGATTGCCCCGATAGGCCCAGATCAGCAGCCAATATCTGGCTCCGTACGTCAGATCCTGCTTCACCGTGTATTGGGGCTGCGTCGTCCTCTCGTCCCACACCACCGTCTCCCGGCTGGGCGATTCCTGGATCAGGATGACTCCGTAGGAATCGGCCTGCGGATAGGCCGACCACTGGAATGTGGTCTGCTTGGCGTTGATCTTGTCATTCTCCTTGGGGAAGGTGATGCTCAGGTTGGTTCTGTGCAGGTTGAAGTCCACGGTCAACCCTCTGCCTTCCGGCAGCACGTAGTCCGGATAGCAGGCCCCGCCGTACAGCTCGTTGCGGTATTGGTCATTCCACCAGCCGTTGACGATGAGGGCGTATTCGCCCGACGGTTGACCTGTGAAACGGTAGGTGCCATCATTTCCGGTCACCGTGCGCGGGGGTGGATCGCCGGCCGCGATCATCGTCTGGTATTTGTCGTAGTTGCACTCGCCCAACAGAAGCTCCACGGAGATGCCACCCACCGGCTGTTGGTTCCAGGTGAGCTCGCCGCCGATGGTCCCCGCCGGCAGGCCGGAGACGGTGATCGTCAGCGGGTAGTTCTCGTCGCTGCAGGCGGTCACCACCCGCAGCGTGTAGGTGGAGGTCGTCTTCGGGCACACGCTCTGGGTGCTGTGACCGGCCACTCCCTGGCCGTTCAGGTATACCACCTCCACCGCATCAGCGTTGTCCACGTCCCAGCGCAACGTCGTGCACTCGCCGGAGGTGATCGTCGTCCGGTCGGCGCGGAAGTTCACCGTCGGCTGGATCACCTGGACGCTAACGGAACGCTCCACCGCGCCGCCGGGACTCTCCGCCCGTAACGTGTAGGCACGGCTTTCCTTCGGGCAGACCTTGAGGCTATCCCGGCTGGTTACGCCTTCGTTGCCCAGATACACCGCTGTGGCATGGGCCACCTCCCAGCGCAGCGTCGTGCATTTGCAGGCGAGGATCCTGGTCTCGTCGGCCCAGAAGCTCACGGCGGGGGTGGGGAACGGCGTGGGCGTGTTCGTCGCCCGCCGCGTGGGTGTGTTCGTCGCC
>JACNHM010000081.1 GCA_014383605.1 Chloroflexota bacterium | reverse complement strand
CAGTTCGATTCTCATGCCTTGTGCTGCCTGCAAAACCATGTTGAATGCTATCCCCTCGATCACCCCCCTCAAGTCCGACTATCCGGCATGCTGCACAGCGAATGGCTCAGCGCCGCCGCGTGAGCAACCCCTTCAGCAAGCAGAAGAGGCCGCAGATCAGGCCGGCGGCGGCGCCGAAGGCCATCGCTGTCTGCCTATCGAAGAGGGTCTGCACGTCGCCCTGCACGGAGTCGGCCACCAGCAGCAGCATGCGGCTGTTCTCGATCGTCACCTGGTCGCCCAGCGCCGCCACGGCCATCGAATCGCGCAGGCTCAACGCCTCTCCCGCGGCAACGACCACCCCGCTTCGGCTGACCTGTACCTCTTCGCCGCGCACGGACACGGCAGCACTCTGCGCCAGGCTGACCTCCTGCGCCTCAATGGACCGCGCGCCGCTCTGCTCCAGAGCCACCTGCTGGGCGGTGATGGTGCCCGCGGCGCTCTGGACGAGATGCACCGTCTGCGCCTCCAGGCGTCCGATCTCTTCACCTTCCAAGGTCACACTCTCTTGCTCGTCACGGACAGCGTTCTGCTCGCTCATTCTCCGCCTCCATCGCCTTCTACTCTACGCTTGGCACTTCACGTTTCACTCGCACATTCTACAAGAGGTCGCAGCTTTAGGCAAATGAAGCCTGGCCCTCCGTTTCCCAAAACCGCCGTTTTGTGGTACGATTCCACTGTTATGAGCGGCGAAAATGCGATCTCAAACCCCACCGGCACCAGGCCCTGGCGACAGCTCCTGGCCCTGGCGCTGCATCTCCTGCTCCTGCTGGCCCTCCTCGCCGCAGGGGCGGGACTGTGGCTGCGCCAGCGTCGGGCAACGCACGGCGTGACCTACGGCCCGCCGCCGGCCCTCACGCCGGCAGTCCACGAGCGTCTGGGCGTCAACGTGGCCCTGGAACAGTACGACGACACCGCGCTGGCCGCCGTGCTGGATGACCTGGAGGCCGCCGACCTGCGCTGGCTGCGGCAGCGTTTCCCCTGGGCCGAGATCGAGCCGCAACCAGGCCAGTTCCAGTGGGCCGCCTGGGATCGCATCGTGCAGGCCGCCGCCGGGCGGGAGCTGCGCCTCATCGCCGTGCTGGACACCTCGCCCGCCTGGGCGCGGGCCGCAGCCGACGCCGCCAACCCCTTTGCCCCGCCGCACGAGCGCGCCGACTTCGGACGTTTCGCCGCCGCCTTCGCCCGCCGCTACGCCGAGTTGGTGCATGTCTACCAGGTCTGGGACGAGCCGAACATCGCCCCGCACTGGGGCGCCCGTCCCGCCGATCCTGCCGACTACCTGGGGCTGCTGCGCGAAGGGTACGTGCAGGTGAAGGCCGCCGACCCCACGGCCTGGGTCGTGCTGGCCGGCCTGGCCCCCACGGTGGAGACGGGCGGCGCTAACCTCAGCGACGTTGCCTACCTGGACCAGCTCTACCGTCTGGGCGCGGCGCAGTGGTTCGACGTCGCCGCCGCCAAGCCCTATGGCTTCGACAGCGGCCCCGCCGACCCGCGGCTGAGCACCGACGTGCTGAATTTCGGGCGTGCGGTGTTGCTGCGAGAGGTCATGGAACGGCACGGCGACGCGCAGACGCCGTTGTGGGCTGTGGAGTTCGGTTGGAACGCGCTGCCGGCCGGCTGGACGGGCGCGCCCTCCATCTGGGGACAGGTGGACGAAACCACGCAGGCCGGCTACGCCGTCGCGGCCAGCGAGCGAGCGCCGCGCGACTGGCCCTGGCTGGGGCTGCTGCTCTGGGCGGCCTACCAGCCCGCCGTCCCGGCCGGCGACGCCCACTGGGGGTTTGCTCTGGTGGACCAGGAGGGCCAGCCCCGGCCGGCGCTGGCGGCGCTGCGCGGCGTGGCTGCCGCAGCCCCCATCCTTCCACCGGGGGTGCACGCGCCGGATCATCCGGCCCTGCGCTACGGCGGCGGCTGGCGGGTCACGCCCGACGCCGCCGACGTCGGCCAGAGCGGCGACACGCTGGAATTTGATTTCCGGGGCACGCGGCTCGACCTGGAGGTGCAGCGGGGCCACTACTGGGCCTACCTCACGGCGACCGTGGACGGGCAGCCGGCCAACGCGCTGCCGCCAGACGGCGAAGGCAATGCTAACCTCGTCCTCTACGACCCACTGGCCGCGCCGGAACGGGTGACGCTGGCCCGTGGCCTGGACGATGGCCTGCACCAGGCGCGCCTCGTGGCTACCGGCGGCTGGGGCCAGTGGGTCCTGCGGCGGATCATCGTCAACCGCGAGCAGAGCGTCTGGCCCACGTGGCTGCTGGGGAGCCTGGGACTCCTGGCCCTGCTGACCCTCGGCAACGGCCTGCGGCTGGCCTGGCGTCCGGCGACGCGGGAGAGCCTACACCGGGTTGCCGGGCGGGTGGAGGCGGCCGCGGCGCGCTTCCGCCGCCTGGACGAGCGCTGGCAGGTGGCCTGCGTCGTGGGCGCGGCGGCGCTGTTCGCCTTCTCCCCCTGGCTGCTGCTGGATCTGCTCAGCCTGACCTTGCTGGCGCTGCTCCTGGCGCTACGCCTCGACCTGATCCTGCCGCTCATCGCCTTCGCCATCCCCTTCTTCCTGCGCCCCAAAACCATCCTGGGCCGCCACTTCTCGCACCTGGAGATCCTCACCCTCCTGGGCACGGCTTT
>JACNHM010000613.1 GCA_014383605.1 Chloroflexota bacterium | reverse complement strand
AGTGGCCACGATCACCGAGCGCGGGGGACGGGTTTTTCCGGCCAGCGGGCGGGCGGTGGAGGTGGCCGACGCGCTGCTGCGCTGGGGCAGGCAGCAAGGCGTGACGCTGCGCACTCGCGCTCCGGTGGAGCGGTTGCTCATCGAAGGAGGACGGGTGGTCGGCGTGCAGGTCTCCGGCGGCCAGGTGCATCCCGCCGACGCGGTGATCGTCGCTACCGGCGGGGCGTCCTATCCAGCCACCGGCTCCACGGGCGATGGCTACCGGCTGGCCGCGGCGGCGGGCCACACCATCGTGCCCATCCGCCCGGCGCTGGTGCCCCTGGAGACAGCCGGCGACGTCGCCCTCCGGCTGCAAGGGCTGAGCCTGCGCAACGTGACCGTGCGGGTGTGGGTCAACGGCAAGAAGCAGGCCGAGGCATTTGGCGAGATGCTCTTCACCCACTTCGGCCTGTCCGGCCCGGTCATCCTCACCCTGAGCCGCCAGGTCGTGGACGCACTGCAAGCGGGCCAGAGCGTGAGCCTGTCCATTGACCTCAAACCGGCGCTGGACGAGGGCAAGCTGGACGCCCGCCTGCTCCGTGATCTGGACGCCCACGGCAAGCAGCAGCTCCGCACGCTGCTCCAGGGGCTGCTGCCCCGCAAGCTGATCCCGGTGTGCATAGATCTGGTAGGCATCCCTCCCGACAAAGCAGCGCATCAGATCACCGCCCAGGAGCGGGAGCGGCTGCGGGCGTGGCTCAAGGATTTCCGCCTGGAGGTGGCCGGGCACCGTCCCTTCGCCGAAGCGATCGTCACCGCTGGCGGGGTGGACACGCGAGAGGTTGACCCGCGCACGATGGCTTCCCGCCTGCTGCAGGGCCTCTACTTCGCCGGCGAGGTGCTGGACGTGGACGGCGACACCGGCGGCTACAACCTGCAGGCGGCCTTTTCCACCGGCTGGCTGGCGGGCCGCTCGGCGGCGCAGAGCGACCGATGAAACGGCTCATCCTGCACATCTACCAGGACTTCTTCCCCCAACGCGGCGGCATAGAAGACCACATCCTGACCCTGGCGCGGGCACCATCCGATGCCTACCGCCACGCCGTGCTGATCGCCGCCTCCGGCCCCGTCACCCGCCGCGACACCGTGGAGGGCGTCCCCGTCGTGCGCGCCGCCGCCTGGGGCCGCTATTACACCCCCTTCTGCCCCACCATGCCCCGTTGGATCAGACGACTTGCGCCCGACATCATCCACCTGCACCACCCTTGCCCCATGGCCTTCGCCGCCTGTCTGCTGGCCCGCCTGCCCGTCCCCGTGGTCGTGGGCTATCACAACGACGTCGTCGAGCCCCGTTCGCTGATCAAGCTGTACGCGCCCCTGCAAAATGCTGTCCTGCGCCGCGCCGGAGCCATCCTCGTCGGCACGCAATCCTACCTGGACACCTCGTCGCACCTGGCCCCTTTCCGCACCAGGTGTCGCATCGTCCCTTACGGCATCCCGCTGGGGCAGTTCGCAGCTAGCCCGGCAGTGCAAGCACAGGCGGCCCGCATCCGCGCCGCCTATCCCGGCCCCATCGTCCTCTTTGTCGGCCGGCTCTGCTACTACAAAGGCCTCGATGTGGCAGTTGAGGCCACGCGACAGGTGGATGGCACCTTGCTGATCATCGGAACCGGCCCGCTGGCCGCTGACCTGCGCCGTCAGATCCAGTCTCAGGGCCTTGCCGACAAAATCGTCCTCGTCGGCTCCGTTGACGACGCCGCGCTGAGCGCTCACCTCCACGCCTGCGACCTGCTGATTCTGCCTTCCACCTACCGCAGCGAAGCCTTCGGGCTGGTGATGCTTCAGGCGCAGGCCTGCGGACGGCCGGTCATCTGCAGCGATCTCCCCGGCCTTTCCACGGTCAACGTGGCCGGCGAGACGGGACTGCTCGTCCCGCCCGGCGACGCGGCCGCGCTGGCCGCAGCCATCCACCGCCTGCTGGCCGATCCCGCCCTGCGCCAACGCCTGGGCCAGGCCGGCCGCCGGCGGGTGGAGCAGCGCTACGCCGCCGACGCCATGCGCCAACGGATCGAGGAGGTCTATGACCGGCTCACGTCATAGCCCCGACGCCGTGGTCAACGCCCTGACCTTCGACGTGGAGGACTGGTTCCACGGCTTCGGTCTGCCGCCCTCCACGTGGCCGAGCTATCCGCCCCGCCTGTCGGTCGGGCTGCTGCGCATCCTCGATCTCCTCGACGCCCACCAGGTGCAGGCCACCTTTTTCATCCTCGGCGCGCTGGTGACCGAGTGGCGTTCACTGCTCGGCCTCATCGCCGACGCCGGGCACGAGATCGCTGCCCACGGCTACGGCCACACGCCGGTCTATCGCCTGTCGCCGGCCGCTTTCGCCGACGATCTCCGTCAGGTTCTGGCGGCCCTGCGATCCATCAGCGACCAGCCCGTCCGCAGCTACCGCGCCCCCTTCTTCTCCATCACCAAACAGAGCCTGTGGGCCTTGCCCATCCTGGCCGACGCCGGCATCGCCTACGATTCCAGCATCGTCCCCGCGCCCAACCCCCGCTACGGCATCCCCGGCGCCCATCGCTTTCCGCACCTGGTATCCACCCGGCCACGCCCCCTGATGGAATGCCCCATTTCCACGCTGGCCATCGGCAAGGTCAACCTGCCCTTCAGCGGCGGCTTCTACGCCCGCTT
>JACNHM010000299.1 GCA_014383605.1 Chloroflexota bacterium | reverse complement strand
ACGATAAGGTTACCACAAAGCTGTTCGGTTGTAAAAGTGCCGATTTTGGCCGGTTCAGAACGGTTTGGGCTCTGGTTGCACAACCGTTACGCTAGGAGGGTCGGCTCCAGCGAGTTGTGTGCGGTCCGTTCGCCCGAAACCGGAAGGTCCGGGGGGTGGGCGGCAAAGGTCGCCGCCATCGCGCTTGAGTAATCGCCGCTATCGGCGCCTATGACAAGGGCCCTGGTGCTCAGGAGCCCCGTGACGGGAAACTGTCACGCGGGGTTCTGAAGTGGCGGGGGGAGGGGCGACTCTCCTCCTGCCCATTCTTAGACGCCACTACCCTTCTTGGATGTTGACTTCAGGATACCCTTATCAGTCAGCCATTTCCCAACTGCCTTCGGCACGGTCGCCTCGACCTCGAAAGTGTCGAACTCTCGGTAAAGGCGCCCAATGAGGTCTGTCGGCAATGTCTTTAGTGTGCGGTCTTTCAGGAGCAGAACGTCCTTCCCCATGCACAGCATGTAGCCAACCTCCAGCGAGACGTTCGGATTGAAGTCGTCGGCGGTGATGCGCTCAAAAACGGCGATCCCGAATTGGCACGCATGCATGTAGACCTTCACGTTCGGGAAGAGGTCGTCCATGTACTGCTTGTCGTCCGCCCGCAGGGCAACTATGTCATGTGCGTTCAGCGTTTTCTTCAGCACGCGGACGATCTCTTCGTGCGCCTTCGTGTTCGTGAATTGCATGATAATGAATGCAACGCGACCATCCGGATAGTCGAGATGGAACTTCTCGATACCCGAGGCAATCTCGGGGTGCGCGATTGCCTCAGGGCTGATCTTCTTCACCGACTTACGCTCCACTTGGAGGACAGAGTTCACGTACTCCTGGACGATGACATCGAGTTGGGCTTCAAGCTGCTCGGGGGGCAAGCCGACCGGATACGAGAACGCCCACACTACGTCACCAACCTCAATTCGAATCTGGTGTGCCAGTGCGGCGAGCTCAAGTCGGCCATGCGCGCTGAGGTCTCGATAGTTCAGTTGATTCCCACCGGGGGAATCTGCGAAGACCACATGGTACTTGGCGGCATCTCTCCCGACGAACAGATAGGTTGCCTGGCGCACCTTCAAGCGGGACGCTGGCACCTGGAGGGCGATCGCTTGCTTTCGGACTTTCTCGGCGAACGACTTCAACACGGCGTTCGCTGCATTCCGCTGGGCCTCCGGCAGGTCACCTCCGATACCAGCTATCCCACCAGACGTGATGAACTCCAAGACCGACATGTCGTCCTCCTCGTTCTCTTGAGCGTCTCACGGCGCTGTGGATGAGCTGCCAGCGGACAGACCGCTTATGGGCTGGACACTGGTCAGCTCCATCCGCTCTCCCCTTTCCAACCTCCCCTACCGCTTCAGCCCCCCGAAGGCGGCCAACCCCGGATAGACGGCCGCTTCGGCCAATTCCTCCTCGATGCGCAGCAGCCGGTTGTATTTGGCCACCCGATCGGAGCGGCAGGGCGCGCCGGTCTTGATCTGGCCGCTGTTGAGCGCCACCACCAGGTCGGCGATGGTCGTATCCTCCGTCTCGCCGGAGCGGTGCGAGACCACGGCCGTCCAGCCGGCGCGGTGCGCCGTCTCCACGGCGGCGATGGCTTCCGTCAGCGTGCCGATCTGATTGACCTTGCAGAGCAGGCTGTTGCAGGCGCCCTCGGCGATGGCCCGCTGGATGCGCGCCACGTTGGTCACCAGCAGGTCGTCGCCCACGATCTGCACGCGGTCGCCCACCCGCGCCGTCAGCAGCGCCCAGCTCGCCCAGTCGTCCTCGGCCAGGCCATCCTCGATGGAGATGATGGGATACTTGTTCACCCACTCCTCGTAGAAGGCCACCATCTCCTCGCCGCTGAGCTCCCGGCCCTCTTTCGTCAACAGGTAGCGCTTCCGATCCTTGTCGTAGATCTCGCTGGCGGCGGGATCGAGGGCGATGAAGATCTGCTCGCCGGGCGCGTAACCGGCGGCTTCGATGGCCTCCAGGATGACCTCGATGGCCTCGGCGTTGCTGCCCAGCGAGGGGGCGAAGCCGCCTTCGTCGCCGACGTTGGTGGCGTAGCCCTGGGACTTCAGCACCTTCTTCAGGCTGTGGTAGATCTCCGCCCCCCAGCGCAGGGCTTCTGCGAAGCTGCCGGCGCCGGCGGGCACGATCATGAACTCCTGCAGGTCGGTGGAGTCCACGGCGTGTTTGCCGCCGTTGAGGATGTTCATCATGGGCACGGGCAGCGTGCGGGCGCTGACCCCACCCAGGTAGCGGTAGAGGGGCAGGCCCAGGGCCTGGGCCGCGGCCTTGGCCACGGCCAGCGATACGCCCAGGATAGCGTTGGCGCCCAGGTTGCTCTTGTTGGGCGTGCCGTCCAGCCCGATGAGGTACTCATCAATGGCGTTTTGCTCCAGGGCGTCCCAGCCCCACAGCTCCTCGGCGATGGCCAGGTTCACGTTGGCCACGGCCTGCAGCACGCCCTTGCCGCCGAAGCGGGCGGCGTCGCCGTCGCGCAGCTCCACGGCTTCGTGCACGCCGGTGGATGCGCCGGAGGGCACGGCGGCCCGGCCCAGCGCGCCGCTGCTGAGCAGCACGTCCACTTCCACGGTGGGATTGCCGCGCGAATCCAGGATCTCGCGGGCGATGATCTCTTCAATGAGTGTCATGG
>JACNHM010000425.1 GCA_014383605.1 Chloroflexota bacterium | reverse complement strand
TCCTCGGTGCCCTTGGCCAGTTTGCCACGGGTCTCGTCAACGCTAAAGCGGTCTACCTCTCCCTGGATGTCGGGGTCGTAGGCCGCCGTCCGGTTGTGGCAGGCGCCGCGCGTGACCACCGCCAGCCCCAGGGCAAAGGTCTTGAGCCCGCGCGCATCGTAGCCGGGACACTCCAGCCCCTTGATGTGCATGGCCCACTGGTAGGTCTCTGTGCCGCGCTCTTCGTCAACCTGGGCACTGGCTTGTTTGGTGCCCAGAGCCAACAGATCGCCGATTCCCTCGCGGTCGCGGATCATCTCGGCCAGCGTCACCACCGCCTCGGCACTGCCGAAATAGGGCTCGAAGCCTTCGGGGTACTTGGCGCACTTGAAGTCCTCTTTGGTAAAGATACCCCGCTCGAAGGTCTCCATCGCCCAGGAGATGGTCACGCCGGTGCTCATCGCGTCCATGCCGCCCTGATCGCAGATCTCAATGGCCTTGATCGCCGCCTGCAGGTCTTTCAAGCCGCAGTTGGGACCGACCGCGTACAGGCACTCGTAGTCAATGCCGGTCATCGCCCCGGCATACGGCCCGTCTTTGGCGCGGGACATCTGCTCGCAGGCGATGGGGCACTGGGCGCAGGCGATGGTCTTGACGTTGTAATGCTCGTGCAGGTACTCGCCGCTCATCAGTTCGGCGTACTCAAACACGCCCTGCTGATAGTTGCGCGTGGGCAGCAGACCCAGGCGGTTCATGTTGAGCACGTTGGCGACCGTGCCCAAAAAACGATACTTCTGGGTGTACGGCCCCTGGGCTGCCTGGACGATGTCATAGGACAACTTCAACAGCGCTTCCGGATCGGCCACGCTAACGCCGTTCGTCCCCCGCACGGAGAGGGCCTTGAGTTTCTTGGACCCCCACACCGCGCCGTGCCCGGTACGTCCGGCCTGGCGGCCGTCGTTGGTCACGTTGGCAAACAAGACCTGATTTTCACCTGCCGGCCCGATGGTTGCGGAACGCACCTGGTCATCGCCCATCTCCTCCCGGATGGCCTCCTCGGTCTCATAGGTCCCCAGGCCCAGCAGATGAGAGGCGTCGCGGAACTCGACCCGGTCGTCGTCAATAAAGACGTTGACCCAATCCTCGCTGGCCCCGTGGATGACGATGCCATCCCACCTGGCACGCTTGAGCGCGATCGTGAGCCAGCTCGACGACATGCTGTCGCCGATGAAGCCGGTCATCGGCGACTTGGACGCTATGCCGTATTTGCCCCCCACCGGCACTGGCGTTCCGGCGAAAAGGCCGTTGGCGATGCAAATCGGGTTGCCCGGCGAAAGCGGGTCACATCCTACCTCGATGTTCTCCCAGCAAAGCCGGCTGGCCATGGACACACCGCCGATGTAGATCTTGTACCACTCCTCTGGCTTGGATTCGATCCAAGTCTTGCGAGTGGTCAGATCAATGTGAAGAACTTTCCCACTGTAACCATACATAGTTTAACCTCCTGCTGATATAGACATCAATATGATTCGATCACCATCACTGGGGCTGTCATCCATCTGATTCGCCTGGATCATTCGCTTGGCGTTAAGATTGAGAATGTTGGGGGATTGCAACGTCTCGCCATCGGGCTGGATAACGTTCCCGATCATTTTCGGGTACCTGGTGCCCAGCATACGCACGATGTCACGAAACGTCGTGCCCTCTTCCAAATCTAACACTATTTCTTTTACCCCTGCTGCAATCCTGGAAAGCCCCAGAAGTTCCACCTGAACACGCACCTCTTGCCTCCTGCTTCCTGCCTCTTGCTTCCCGCCCCTGTGCCTTATCTGCTAACTGCTAACGTCTCCAGCGTTTGCTCAAAGTCGGCGACGTCGGTGGCCCGGATGGCCGCTTGCAAAACGGATCGCAGTTGCTTCGGGTCAGCGATAGTCTCCAGTTGGGCTTCGATGCGCCGGTAGCAGGTCACAGATGGGTCGAAACGCGCCGCCAGGACATCCAGAATGCTCTGGCGCAGGGTGGTCAGCCCTTCCTCTAACCCTGCAACATGTCCCTCGACACGCGCCTCTTCACGGATGCGGCGCAGGAAGGGGGTATCCAGCATCAGGTCTCGGTCTATTGCTTCCACCCTGCCTCCTGCCTCCGCTATTGGCCGGCGATGTAGTGGAACAGGTCGGCCACACGGCAGGCGTAGGCCCACTCGTTGTCGTACCAGGACACGACCTTGACCAGGTTTCCTGCCACGACCATGGTAGAGAGGGCGTCTACCGTGGAAGAGGAGGGATCGCCCTTGAAGTCAACGGATACCAGGGGCTCTTCACAGACGGCCAGGATGCCCTTCATCTTTCCCCCGGCGGCCTTCCTGAAGGCGTCGTTGATCTCCTCCACCGTCGTGTCCCTTCCCAAAAGGGCTACCACGTCAACGATAGAGACGGTAGGTGTGGGCACCCGCATGGCGATGCCGTGGAACTTCCCCTTGAGCTCAGGGATAGTCAGGGTCGTAGCGATGGCCGCCCCCGTGGTGGTAGGGATGATGTTCAACGCCGCCGCCCGTGCCCGCCGCAGGTCTCTATGGGGCAAGTCCAGGATGCGTTGATCGGTGGTATAGCCGTGGGTGGTGGTCATCAGGGCCTTCTCGACGCCGAATTTGTCGGAAAGCACCTTCATCACCGGGGCGATGCAGTTGGTGGTGCAGGAGGCATTGG
>JACNHM010000616.1:11497-13262 GCA_014383605.1 Chloroflexota bacterium | reverse complement strand
GCCAGCCTGCTCGTCCTGAGCGGGCTGGCCGCTTTTGCCTTTCGGGAAGAGATCTCTGACCTTCTCTTCGCCTGGACTGGCGAGGAGGAGACGTTCCCGCAGATCAAGGGGCTGAGCGACCTGGCCGCGGGGCTGCTGCGTCCGCGGCTGGACACCGCCGACGACGCGCCCGTGGACTTCGCCAGCGTCAACCCCTTCGGCATGAACGTGTTTCTGGAACAGGAAGTGGACCCCGCCAAGCGGGAGCGGCAGGTGCGCATGATCGCCGAAGCCGGCTTCCACTGGCTGCGGCAGGAGTTCCCCTGGGAGGACATCGAAATCCACGGCAAAGGCGACTTCACCGACCGCCGCCACGAGCCGGCGCGCTCCGCCTGGGAGAAGTACGACCACATCGTGGGCCTGGCGGAGCAGCACGGCCTGGAGCTCGTCGTCCGGCTGAGCAATCCGCCAGCCTGGGCGCGGGCCGCCGGCGACGCCGCTGGCACCTACGCGCCGCCGGACAGCCTCGACGACTTCGGCGACTTCGTGCAAGCCGTGGTCAGCCGCTACCGCGGGCGCATCCGCTTCTATCAGATCTGGAACGAACCCAACATCTACCCGGAGTGGGGCGAGCAGCCGGTGAACCCCGAGGAATACGTGGAACTGCTGCAGGTGGGCAGCACGCGGGCCAGGGCCGCCGATCCGGACGTGGTCATCATCTGCGGGGCGCTGGCGGCCAACATTGATCTGGGGCCGCGGGACATGAACGACTTCGTCTTCCTGCAGCGGATGTACGACGCCGGCGCTGCCGACTATTTCGACATCCTGGCCATGCAGGGCTACGGCCTCTGGTCGGGCCCCACCGACCGCCGCATGCAGCCGCGGGTGGTCAACTTCTCCCGCCCCCGCTTCATCCGGGACATCATGGTGCAGAACGGCGACGCCCACAAGCCCATCTGGATCAGCGAGATGAACTGGAACGCTGCCCCGGAGGACGTGGAGCCGCGCTACGGCCGCGTCACGCTGGCGCAGCAGGCCCGCTACGCCGTGCTCGCTTATCAGCGAGCGCAGGAAGAGTGGCCCTGGGTGGGCGTGATCAACTTCTGGTACTTCAAGCGGGCCGACGACACGTGGGAGCGCAACCGCCAGCCGGAGGCCTACTTCCGCATGGTCAGGCCCGGCTTCGAGCCGCTGCCCGTCTACGAAGCGCTGAAAACGTACATCCACAGCCAGTAATGAGCACGCGCCCCAATGTCTGATCGCCGCAGTCGCATCCTCCTGATCATCATCCTCCTGCTGGCCCTGGCGCTGCGAGCTTACCGCCTCGACGGCCAGAGCCTCTGGGCCGATGAGGGGAACAGCGCCGCCCTGGCCGGCCGCTCGCTGGCACAAATCGCTCACGATTCCGCCCACGACATCCACCCGCCGCTCTACTACTGGCTGCTGCACGGCTGGACGCCGCTCTTCGGCAGCAATGAGATCGGGCTGCGCTCCTTATCCGCCCTGCTGGGTCTGCTCTTGGTGTGGCTGATCTACAGCATCGGCCGGAGACTGCACGGTCAGGCAACAGGGCTGCTGGCCGCTTTCCTCGCCGCCGTCAACCCCTTTCAGATCTATTACGCCCAAGAGGCGCGGATGTACATGCTGCTGGCGCTGTGCGGGGCGGGGACGGTCTACAGCCTCATTCGCCTTGTGCAAACTGAACAGCAGGAAACTGGTAAACCGGTAAATTGGTACACTGGTAAGCAATCTACCAGTCCACCAATCTACCAATCTACCAATCTAC
>JACNHM010000616.1:0-10994 GCA_014383605.1 Chloroflexota bacterium | reverse complement strand
GCCGCGCTGGTTCGTGTGGCTTGTCCCCGTGGTCTGGCTTGTGCTGCCGCTGCTGATGATGCTGGCCTTGGGACTATTCAAGGAGGCGTATCTCAAGTTTCTGCTGGTTGCCAGTCCGCCCTTCTGCCTACTGCTGGCTCAAGGGATGGCCAATCTGCAAATCGCAAATCGCCAATCGCCAATCACTTCTCGCCACTTGCCTCTTGCTTCTTGCCTCTTGCCTCTTGCTTCTTGCTTCTTTCTCCTCGCCCCCACTGCGTATGCTCTGCACGACTACTACGTCAACCCCTCATGCGCTCGTGACGACTACCGCGGCGTGGCGCAGTACGTGGCCAGCGTCGCCAGGCCCGATGACGCTGTGCTGCTCAACGCGCCGGGGCAAAGCGAAGTGTGGGATTACTATGATCGCAGCGGGTTGGCTGTCTATCCCCTGCCGCGGCAGCGCCCGCCCGATCCTGCCGCCACCGTTGCCGAACTGGAAGAGATCGCTGCCCGGCACGGCAGGCTGTACGCGCTCTTCTGGGCCACGGACGAAAGCGACCCGACGCGGATCGTGGAAACGTGGCTCGACCAGCAGGCCTTCAAAGCCAGCGACGTCTGGCAGGGCAACGTGCGCTTCGTCACCTATGCCTTTTCGCGTAGTGCAGCCGAACCAGCCCTTGCTGTTGCGCCCAATGGGCAATTCGGTGAGCACATTTGGCTACGCGAAGTGGCCGTGCTGAACGATCACGCCGTCCCCGGCGACATCGTGCAGGTCAGCCTGGTTTGGGAGGCCGCGCCGCCGGTCGAGCGCCGCTACAAAGTCACGCTGCAACTGCTGGACGAGCGCAACCAGGTCGTGGCCCAGCGGGACGGTGAGCCGGTGGGCGAGAGCCGCCCCACCGACGGCTGGCAGGCAGGCGAACGCATCCACGACGGTCACGGCCTGCTCATTCCCCTGGGCACGCCGCCGGGAAACTACCGCCTCATCGTCGGCCTCTACGACCGCGAGGACGGCCAGCGGCTGCTCCTGGCCGACGGCAGCGATCACTTCACCATCGGCTCGGTCACCGTGGAGCGAACGACGCCGCCGCCCGCGGCCGTGCTGCCCATGCGCACCCGTCGCGTCTTTGACTTCGGTGCCATCACGCTGCTGGGCCACGACCGCTACAAGCGCGGCTTTGGCCATGCGCCGGAAACGGCTCTACACCCCGGCGACCTGCTGCACGTCACCTTCTTCTGGCGGGCCGACGAAGCTCCTATGGACGACTGGCGTTTCACGCTGGCGCTGCGCGGCCAGCCCGTGTCGCTCACCGCGCCGCTGGCCAGCGATGCCTATCCCACCAGCCGCTGGCAGCCGGGCGAGGTTGTACGCGGCGAACACGACCTGCTGCTGCCGCCCGACCTGCCGCCGGGCCGCTACCGGCTGGTGCTTTCGCTGGCTGAAGGCGACGGCACGCCGTCCAGAGCGGTGGCTTTGGGCACGATCAGGGTGTGGTAAGGCCCCAGTCACGAAAAAAGCCGCACGGACCGTGCCGAGCGGCTTCTCCCCTGTCCCTATCTCCCTTTTCTATCTCCTATTCGGGAACGATCAACACCTGCCCCTCGTAGATGCGGTCGGGGTCAACGATACCATTGGCCTGCAGCAGCGCTTCGGTGGCCACGCCGTACTTCTCGGCGATGCCCAGCAGCGTCTCCCCTGCTTGCACGATGTGCGTGCGCTGATCGGGCGCGGGGGTCGGAGCGCTGGAGGGAACGGTGAGCACCTGACCCACGTAGAGCACGTCGGCATTGCTGATGTCATTGGCCGCCAGCAGCGCCCGCAGATCCACCTCGTACTGTTCGGCGATGTCCAGCAGCGCGTCGCCTGCCTGCACCACGTGCTGGCGGAGTTGCGGCGTCGGCGTGGCGCTCGGCGTGGCCGTGGGCGTGGCCGAAGGCGTGAGGGTAGGCGAAGGGATGAGCGTTGCCGTGGCCACCAGCAACACCTCTCGAGCAGCGGCGGGCGTGTAGGCCGGCTGGGGCGTGCGGGTGGGCGTGGGAACCACCACCCGCCGCGGCTCCGTGAGCGTCCAGGCGACGCTGAAGACGACGTAGGCCAGCAGGAGCAAGGCCGCGACCAAAGCGACGCGACGGGCGATCATTCCTACGCTCCCATCTCCTCAACATCCCGCTGCACAGCCTCCAGCAACCTTTCCCACGTCTCATCCATGCCCAATCCAGCAACCCGACGGCCGATGACAGCCATGTCCAATTGCCCCCATCGAGTGACCAAGATGCCGCGTGCGTCTCGAAGGTGCTTTTCGGAACCTGTCGCCCGGTAGGCTTGAAGTTTGAAGATCACCAAATCCTCAGCCGTGGCGAAATAGGCGGCGCGACCGCTGACGTCGTCATACACAATCCATTGCCGTCGCATGAAGGCCGTTCGAGTGCCTGCATCCTGCGGCAAAGGTACCATATCCACCTTAGCTCCAGTGCCTGGGTGAATAACGTTGAAGGAACCTCCTTCGTCCAAAGCCTCCAAGATGGCCTCACGGCTCACGTAGTACTCAGGAACGGGAAAAGCCGCGGCAAAGGGATCAACGTGCCGATACTGCATGTCCACCACGATGTCCACATCTGCAGTGAAGCGCGGCTGACCGTAAACGATGGAAGCGAAGCCTCCCACTACCATGTAGGGGATCCTCAGCTTATCCAATACGGCCACAACGTACTCAAAGAAATGCAGAAGCTCAATCTCTGCCATGCTTTGCCAGTTTGGCATCCCCCTGCATTCGAGCAGTCACGCGCCAAGCCAGTTCGCCGTCAGACAGATCAGGGTGCAAGCGCCTCTCGTCGGCCCGGACGGCGCGCAGGGCTACGCTGTAGGCCTCAAAAGCGAACCTCAGCTTCTGTGCTGGCGTCATGCGGCGCCAGATAGCCAACTGCCGGGGGTCTAACTCGCCCAGCTGACGACGCAAAGCCTCAATTGGGTCTGAGTGAAGCTCTGCACTCATGCTCATGAGCTGAACCTTCTCGCCAATCAGGTTGTCCAACCGCTTTGTAGCCGGTTGTCATTATACCGCACAGGGCGAGAAGGGGCAAGAAACGCGGTTCCTGCCCCCATCAGTACCTATCCGAAAACCCCGCAGAGGCGGCTCCTGGCCGCCGACAGGGTGTCGGCTCTGCGGTTTTCGGATAGGCTCCTACTCCACCGTCACCGACTTGGCCAGATTGCGCGGCTGATCCACGTCGCAGCCGCGGCGCACCGCCACGTGATAGGCGAAAAGCTGTAACGGCAGCACAGCCAGCACCGGCGTCAGCAGCGGCGAGGCAGATGGGATGTACAGCACGTGATCGGCCTTGGCGGCGATGGCTTCATCGCCCTCCGTGGCCACGACCAGCACCGTGCCGCCGCGCGACTTCACCTGTTCGATCTGGCTGACCATCTTGTCGTAGACGTGGTCGCGCACGGCGATGGCCACCGTGGGCATGGTCTCGTCAATGAGAGCGATGGGGCCATGCTTCATCTCGCCGGCGGGATAGCCCTCGGCGTGGATGTAGCTGATTTCCTTGAGCTTCAGAGCGCCCTCCAGGGCGATGGGGTAGTTGATGCCCCGGCCCAGATAGAGGAAGTTCTGTCGCTTGAAGAACAGATCGGCCAACCGCTGGTATTCCACGCCATTGGCCAGCACCTGCCCCACCAGGTTGGGCAGCTCGGCCAGATCATCCACCAGCTCCCGCAGCCGGGCCGGCGAGAGCGTCCCCCTGGCCTTGCCCAGGTAAAGCCCCAGCAGGTACTGATCCACCACCGAGGCGGTGAAGGCCTTGGTGGAGGCCACGCCGATCTCCGGCCCGGCCTGCATATAGATCACGCCGTCGGCAACGCGGGCCGCCTGGCTGCCAATGACGTTGACGATGGAGATGAGCCGAGCACCCTTGGCCCGCGCCTCCTCCAGGGCCGCCAGCGTGTCCACCGTCTCCCCCGACTGGGTGATGGCCAGCACCAGCGTGCGCTCGTCAATGATGGGGTCGCGGTAGCGGAACTCGGAGCCGTAGTCCACCTCCACCGGCAGCCGGGCCAGCGCCTCGATCAGGAACTTGCCCACCAGCCCGGAGTAAGCTGACGTGCCGCAGGCCACGATGACCATCTTGTTGAAGCGCCTGGCCATCTCCAGGGGGAGGTTGAGGTCTTTCAGATGCACGTCGCCGGTCTCGAAGTTGACGCGGCCGCGGATGGTGTCCGTGATGGAGCGGGCCTGCTCCAGAATCTCCTTCTGCATGAAGTGCTTGTGCTCGCCCTTGGCCGCCGACACGGGGTCCCAGGGGACGGTGACCTCCTCCAGTTGCAGCGGCTCGCCGGCCAGGGTGGAGCAGCGGGCGCCATCGGCGGTGATCACGGCCATCTGCCCGTCTTCGAGGAAGATCATGTCCCGCGTGTGCTCCAGGATGGCCGGCATGTCCGAGGCCACGAACATCTCGCCCTGGCCGACGCCGATGACGACGCCGCCGGCGTTGCCGATGCGGGCCACGATCAGCTTGTCCGGCTCGCGGCTGGACAGCAGGACGACGCCGTGGGCGCCCTTGATGCGGCCCAGCGTCTGCCGCGCCGCCGCCTCCAGGCTGCTGCCGTCTTTCATGTACTCTTCCACCAGGTGCACGATCACCTCGGTGTCGGTATCGGAAGCCAAGACGTGCCCCAGTGCCTGCAATTCCTGGCGCAGGGCCAGAAAGTTTTCCACGATGCCGTTGTGAATGACCACGATCTCGCCGCTGCAATCGGTGTGCGGATGGGCGTTGCGCTGGCTGGGGCGGCCGTGGGTCGCCCAGCGGGTGTGACCGATGCCGATGTGCCCGTGCACGGGCTGCTCCGCCAGCAGCTCGTCCAGAGCGCTGAGCTTGCCCACGTCCCGGCGCACGCAGATACATTCATTCTCAATGACCGCCAGCCCGGCCGAATCGTAGCCGCGATATTCCAGTCGCCGCAGACCTTCGACGATGATCGCCGTCGCCGGTCGCGGGCCAACGTAGCCAACGATGCCACACATGGGAATTCCCTCCTTGTAGGGTATTGGAGATTGGGTATGCAGAGAACGAGAGGCAACGCTGGCAATCCGCATTTGCATCCTGCATCCTGCCTCTTGCTTCTTGCCTCTTGCATCTTGCCTCTTGCATCTTGCTCCGCCACTGCACCGCCCCTTTGTCCCGCCGGTTGCCCGACGGATTTGTAGGCGTGCTTTCAGATGCGCAACCGCACAGGCGGGGGACTCGATTGGAGCCAGTCCGCACGGTCGCGCCGGAGGGAAGAAGATGAGGGCCGTGGCCCAGCCCTGGAGGCTTCCGCCGATCTGCCCGATTTTTCCACACGAAGAGCGCGAACAGACTAATCCTGTCCAGGCGCTGTTCTTCCCTGCAAGCCGCAGACTTCTCCGCTACACACCACCTCCCATCATCGAAGTGTGCCGATTATAGCACAGGCGCTCTCTGGAGACAAAAGCTGCATTCGCCCCACTAGCGGCGGCGCGGCCGCTGCTGGTACGCCAGACGGGGATCGAGGACATCGCGCAAGCCGTCGCCCAGGAGATTGATGGCCACGACGACGAGCGACAGCGCCAGGCCGGGGAAAGTAGCGATCCACGGGGCCTCCCGCAGGAACTCCCGTCCTTCCCGCAGCATGGTGCCCCACTCCGGCCAGGGCGGCTGCACCCCCAGTCCCAGGAAGCTGAGAGCGGAGGCATTGAGAATGGCCCAGCCCACGTTGAGGGTAGCCATCACCACCAAGGACGAGAGCACGTTGGGCAAGATGTGACGGAAGACGACGCGTGCTGTGCTGCAACCGACGGTGATGGCCGCCCGCACGTAAGGCTGCTTGCGCACCGCCAGCACCTGACCACGCACCAGGCGAGTGTAGCCGGGGATGCTGGCCACGCCCACGGCGATCATCACGTTGGACAGCCCCCGCCCGGTGATGCTGACGATGAGCATGGCCAGCAGGACACTGGGGAAGGCCAGCATGACGTCCATGAAGGCCATGATCAGGCCATCCACGCGACGGCCGTGGTATCCAGCCAGCAATCCCAGCAGCGTCCCCGGCAGCAAGGCCACGAGCACGGCGACGATTCCCACGAGGAGCGAGGTGCGTCCGCCAAACAGCAAGCGACTGAAGAGATCGCGCCCGAAGAGGTCTGTGCCCGCCCAATGCATAGTGCTGGGCGGCTGAAGCTGGGCCGGCGGATCCATGGCCAGCGGATCGTAGGGCGCCAGCCACGGAGCCAGCAGCACTGCTCCCCCCACCACGACCAGGATGATCAGACCCACCAGCGCTCCGGTATTGTGCCGCACCCGGCGGCGCGGCGGCGGCGCGTACTCGTAGCGGGGGGGCGCTTTGCGCGTGGGGATAGGGAAGCGGCTCGTCATGACGTGAAGCCAAAAGCAATCCGCCCCGAAAACCTGGCGGCAGGCGCTGGAGCACCTGCACTTTGCCAGATTCCTCGGGGCGGAGGTCGGGAGCCATCAGCCAGTGGGCTTGGGCTCAGACCTTTTCGATGCATTCCACAGGGCACACCTCTACGCACTGGGGACTGTCGTGGTGCCCCACGCACTCGACGCACTTATCGGGGTCAATGACGCAGATCTCATCGCCCTCCGAGATGGCCTCGACGGGGCATTCCGGTTCGCAAGCCCCGCACAAGATGCACTCGTCTGTGATCCTCATTGTCATGGTACCTACTCCTCCTGTTATGATTTGTTGTGATGTTCGGGCCACACCGGCCCGTATACCAGAGGCCTGTCCGAAAAGCACCGGAGGTCGTCTGACCAGTGGTCAAACACCAGCCCTCCAAACTCTCAGACGGGCAAAACGGACGTTTGTCACTCCTCAGAGGAGACCGCCTGCAACAAAGCTTCCACCAGCGTCGCCTCCGGCACCATCCCCTCGACGTGCGTTGTCTCGTTGATCACCGTACGCGGCACGCCCATGACCTGATACCTGTTGGCCAGGTGCGGGAATTCCATGGCTTCCACCATGTCGGCGCGGATGTGCTCGCTCTCGATGGCAAGTCTGTGGGCCAAACTGACCGCACCGGGACAGTACGGTCAAGTCGGCGTCACGTAGACCTGTATGTGAACCGGCGCGGCAATGCCCGCCACGGCGTCCACAGTGGCATCCGACAGCCCCGATTCGCCCTTGGACACGTTGAT
Organism: Chloroflexota bacterium; assembly: GCA_014383605.1. The sequence goes on along the minus strand of JACNHM010000616.1, from coordinate 3,836 downwards.
GATGCCCTCGATGAGCGTGGTGAACTCATAGCCGGAAGGGATACCGTAGAAACGCACACCGTAATCCTTCTCCCCCACGATGGCGATGGCCGGGATCTTGTCCATCCCGTAACTCTCAGCCAGCGGCTTGTCGGCGACGAAATCGTGGATCTCCGCCTGCACCAGATCCGAGGTGCCGGCGACTTCCTCAACAAGCTGCCGCGTCTCGGCGCAGAATTCGCACTCCAACTCCTGCGTGAACATGACCAGCTTCACCGGGGCGGCCAAGTTCTCCGCCAATATCTCCTGCACCTGTTCTCTTTCCTTGTCTCCAATCAATGGCATGGTTCCCCTCCCGGCGTGATGCTGCGTTCCTGTTGCGTAGTTATATCTGACAAAAGCGGAAATGGCAAATCTGACCTGGCCTTTACATCACAACGCCGACGCGGAGACTTCTGCCTCCTCCGCCATGGTCATGCTCACCACTGCTAGCCCCACGTACAGCCAGAACAACGAGGCCATGTGCGGATAGACCAGATTGAACAGGTAGTGGTCGAGAACACCGGCTGCCAACACCCCCGCCAACGCTCCGCCCAGACCCAGCAGAATCGCCTCCAGACCAGTCTCGCCCACGCCGCGCCGCCAGCAGCGGTAGAAACGGACGAACAGCAAGACCATGGTCAGCAGGAACAAGCCCAGTCCGATCAGCCCCATCTCCTCAGCGATCAGCAGATAGACGTTGGAAACGCCGAGGTAAACGTCAATCTCCGGCGTGCCGGAGAAGCCCACGCCCAGCCAGGGGTGGCGTCCGATCAGGATGAAGGCATCCTTGTACTCGCCGATGCGCATCTGCGTGGCCAGGTCCTGTATCCGCACCCCTTCGATGAAATGCACGATGTAGGCCTGCGTCTGCGGCAACAGCAGGAGCAGTGCGGCGCCGACCACGCCGACCCACAGCAGCCGCCGGTAGCGCAACAGCGCCAGCAGCAACAGGACGACGGCGAAACCGCCCATCGAACTGCGGGAGTAGGTCAGGTAAAGGCAGAGCGCCTCAGCCCCCAACATCAGCGCCACCAACCGGCGATTGAAGAGAGGACGCTCGGCGAACAGTTGCGGGGCGGTCAGCCCGGCGACGAAAACCATCACCCCCCCCAGCACGTTGGGGTCAATGGAGGTGCCGATGGCCCGCATGGCATTGTCAGGGTTGTCCTCGATGAAACGCAACACGCCGTAGCCCGCCGGATAGTCGAGGCGGCTCAGTGCCGAAAGCAGGCGCACGGCCCAATCCTCGGGAATGACATAGAGGAAGATGGCGATGAAGGCGGCTGCCGCTCCGGCCAGCATGATCACCCCCGCCAGCCTTTCCAGTTGTTCCCGCGTGCGGACGTTGTTGATCACCACAAAAAACATGGCGATGCCGATGAGCAGCTCCAGGAAGCGGCGCAGGACGGTGGAGGTCGGCCGGGCGTGGCCCATGCCCAGAGCGAAGGCGAACACGGCGAACACCAAAAAGAGGGCCACCGGCAGTCCCAGCGAACTGCCGACAAACGTCCGCTCACGCCGGGTGGCCAGCCTCGTCACCCAGACGAAGAAGATGGCTATCAGCGCCAGGTCGAGGAAGGTGGGGGTGAAGCCCAGGCGGGACTTGAACATGGGCAGGGCAGCGAAAGGTAAGAGGCAGATGATGGCCACCAGGAAGATGAGCCCCCACTGCGTGCTGCGCAGCATCAGCACGGCGGCGATGAGCGCCACCGCGCCAGCGAGGGCGTAGAGCGCCCCCAACACGCTCACATACAGACCGCCCATCAGCGCGGCCACCACGCAGAGGCCCAACAAGGCCAGCATGGCCAGGCGGCGATCGGGATGGAAGAGATAAGTTGTGAAGCGGTGGAATACGGCTTCAGCCATTTCTGGTGTGTCGTGCCTCGATCGTCACGTGCTTCACTGCGTGCTGATCCGCATATAGCTCAACAGATTGTCAACCGTTTCTCGGCGCGCCATCCTGTAGGGGAAGATGCGTCGCTTGAGCGCATACCCTTTCCACAGCTTGTACACCAGCCAGAAAAGCCGGTTGCGCGGCAGCCTGATGACACGCCGCACCAGTGGCCGCAGCCAGGGAAACTCCACCGTGACGGAAAAGAGCTTCTGCAGGTTCTCAATCTGCCGCTTCTCGTCAGGTTCAAAGCGCAACGGCGTGTCGTCGGTCACTGAACCCGACAGATCATCGAAGCTGTTGATCAGCCCTTCCCGGCGGGCCAGTTCCCCCAACTCGGTCTTCGGATAGGGCTGGTAGATGAAACAGTTGGCATAGTCAGGCCGGCAAGCGATGTTCAGTTCCAGCGTCTCCAGATCGGCCGCCAGCCCCCCACGCGGCAGGCCCACCATATTGTTGGTTGAAAAGGCAATACCGTGCTGCCGCAGGATGCGGCCGGCCTCGAGGATCTGCTCCTTGCTCATGTTGCGATTGAGCACAGCATTGCGCAGCTCGTCATTGCCCGTTTCCACTCCGAAGCTAACGCTGATGCAGCCCGCCTCACGGAGCAGTGTAACCCGGTCGTCAGTTATCAGGTCAGCCCGCGCCTGGGCCCACCAGGGGAGCCCCACTGCTGCTTGATACTTGGATGCGAACTCTTTCAGCCACTTGCGGTTGAGAATGAAGGTGTCATCGAAAAACAGAACGAAGGCCAATCCGTACCGGTCACGCACCTGGACAATTTCAGCCAACACGTTGTCCACGCTGCGGCGGCGGGTGCGCGCCCCCTTGCCCTGGTAAATCTCCGAATAGGCTTTGTTGAAGCAAAAAGAGCAATTATAAGGGCATCCTCGCCCGGTGATGAAGGGGCGGATCATGTGCCGACGGCTGGGCGGATGCGCCTGGTATATCAAGTCTCGATCCACGAACGGCAGTTCATCCAATTCATGGCTGCTCAGCAGAGGACGCGTCGGGTTGCGGATGATCTCGCCGGATGCTGTTGTCCAATGCCAGTTGGCGATAGCAGTGATGTCACCGCCGTCCTGCAAAGCGTTCATCAGGTCCAGCGTGGCATACTCCCCCTCACCTATGCAAATGCCGTCCACCCCCTCCTGCTCGATCATCTCCGGGAAGAAGGTGGGGTGTGGTCCGCCGAAGACAGAAAGCACGCCGGGCAATTGAGCCTTGAGTCGCTGGTTCAGCTCCACGTACGCTTGTTGCGTGCCGGTGTAGACGGAGTAACCCAGCACATCTGGTCGCCATTCCAGCGCCACCTGAAGCGGGTCCTGCTCCGTGGCCACAACCATCCTCGTCTGATGGCCATGTTGCTTGAGCAGGCTTGAAAGCCGCATCACCCCCTGGGGCTCGTTATCAATTGTGTGAAAAACAAAAAGCAAGCGCATCAATTAGACTCTATTCACAAAGGCTGGCGCAGATTATACCACACATCAGCGATTCTGCTCAATCGTACACCCTCACCGTCGCGATGCGGTGTTGGGGAGAGCCGATCCCTTCTGCCAAAGGCAACCACGCCTCCGATGGAAACTCTCGCACCCCCACCGCCAGCGTGTATTCTCCAGGGCCAAGCCAGTCGGGCAGGGGGAGCGCGTAGTCATCGGCATACACTGAGCCGACAGGCCAGCGGTCCGTGCTGAACCGCCCTCCCGTAGGCGAGCGCTTCCACGAAGCCACCAACCCGCCATCAGGGGCCAGCACCCACACTTCCGACCTCAAGTCAGCATCCAGCGGCTGCTGCGCCTGCCAGTAGAGGGTGAAATGCAGCGGACTGCCCGGAGCGGCGCTCAGCTCTCCTGGCTCGTGCCCCACCAGCGCCAGCCGATCGTCGAACACAGCCGCGCTGGCGCGATCAATACTGGCCAATGTT
>JACNHM010000020.1 GCA_014383605.1 Chloroflexota bacterium | reverse complement strand
TGCAGGTGGGCGGCGAGACAAACACCTACTTCCAGACCAAGCCCTACGGCTACACCACGTTAGATGCAGTGCCCAAGCTGGAAGTGCACGACGGCGGGCCACCTCCTGTCTACCGCCAGGATTTCGCCGAGTTCCAGTGGCAGTACAGCAATCTGGGACACACTGAGGGCCAGGTGCGTTGGCTGGGGCTGGGCCAGATGCTGCAGCGCGGGGCGCTCTTCCCCACCTACACGGCCCTGGAGGATCTGGACACTGGCGGCGATCTGTTGCTGCTGCTCTCGGATGAGTACCTGAGCGAATACCGGCGCTACCTCACCGGCCGCGGCAGCCTCGTCGTGGCCGACGACGAAGCCAGGCTCGAGCGGCAGCAGTTGCTGCCTGGTTTCGATAACCGCTGGTGGTCTCCAACGTACTGGATCAGCGAGGATCTGGCCAACCGCTTGCTGGCCGGCACAGGGCAGACGGTGCAGAGTCTGCGCCAGGTCGAGGAGACTCTGGGACAGGATGAGATCGCCATGCTGCCCACCGGCGTGGAGGTCTCGTTGGTGGTCACGGGCACCGTGCACGACAGAGTGCCGGTACGACACGTCATCGGCCACCTGCCGGGCGTCAAGGGCAAGATCGAGAGCACCTACATCCCCGACGCCCAGATGGACAACCAGTTGATCATGGTGCTGGCGCAGTACGACGGCGTGGGCATCGGCCCCACCGGCGCCCTTTACCCGGGAGCCAACGACAATGCCAGCGGCGTGGCCGTGATGCTGGAGGCCATCCGCATCTTACAGGAGCAGGACTACACGCCAGCCCGGACTTTTCTGTTCGTGGCCTACGCTGGCGAGGGCACACCGCATGGGCTGGCTGTCGGCGCACAGCCTCCGGTGACCAAGTTCCTGGAGGCCAAGACCGGGTTCACCAATTTCAAGCTGGAGGCAGTGATCTATCTGCGCGGCCTTGGCCACGGCACGGAGCCGGTGCTGGAGCTTTCCGCCGGCGGCAGCCAGCGGCTGATCCGCGTCTTCGAGGACGCCGCCCGCAGCATGGGGGCGCACACACGGCGCGGCGGCGAGCAACTGGACCTGACCCTGGTCTTCGAAGAGGGCAGCATGGCGGACAGCGCCGATGAAGCGCCCAACATCACCCTGAGCACGGTGGGCTGGGAGGAGACGAGCCACCAGCCCACGGATACACTGGAAACCATCTCGGCGGAGCGGTTGGAGGAAGCCGGCCAGACGTTGGCCCTGGCGCTGATGGTGATGGGACGGGAGGAGAACTACTGAGTCGGTAGATTGGGAAACCGGTAAATTGGTAGAGTGGTCAGTAAGCCCAATCACCGCAACAATCTGCCAATGTACAAACCCTCCGCTCTACCAACCTACCCCTTTCGCGCCAGGATGACCAACCGATGACTGTCCAGTGTCAGCTCGCTGCCGCTTAGCTTGTCCTTCTTTGCCGCAGGCCGAAGATGCACAACAGGCCGTACAGGCTCTTCACCTCTATGCCGTGTTGCTCCCAGAACGTTTTGGCCTGGGGGGAGTGAAAGGTCTGAAAGTCGTTGGACAGAACGATCTCCGGCCGGGCCAACAAGGCCGCGGCGAAGATGGGAGCATCGTCGGCATCCACCACCACAGGCAGGACGGCCCGCGTCTCTTCCGGTGTCGGCCAACGGACAAGCTGCTCTTCGAAGGGGGCAAGGAAGGCGAGGAAATGACGGCGCTGTTCGGGGAAATCGCGATCTATGACCTCCTCTAGCTCGTCCACGACCACACGGCTGAGTATCAAGTCGAATGCACCCTCGCCGTAGAGCTGAAGAACTTCCCCGGCCAGGCTGAGTTGCCCATGACGGTCGCGCGGAAAAACGACCATAGCCACGAGAGCACCGGTATCGGCGAAGACACGAACCCTTGTCATGTGGTTTGTGCCTTTCAAGAGACCTCGACCATCTCTCGATACCGCTCCTGCCAGATGCGTCGCCGCGCCTCTTTAACGTGCCGCATCACCTCCTCCTCGGTCAACCCCTTGGCCTGGGCGGCTGGCGCCAGCAGATCGCTCAATTCCTGGAGAGGGAAGCGGTCATTCTCCTGGATGAGATACCGTTCCAGGGCTTCGACGGCCAGACGGTTGACAGACACCTCTCGCTCCGCAGCGGTCTTGGTGAGGTCTTGGTGCAGTCGTGATGGCACCCGCAGGGTAATGCGCCTGATATTATCCACAGCAACAGTCATCATTCCATCCTCTCCCCGGATGATACGTCATAGCAGCACTGTAGCAGCATTATAACGTCAAATCAGCCAGGTGTCAAACGCCCCACTGCCCCTCAGTCCATCCCCTTGCGCGCCAACACGACCAGCCGCCGGCTGTCCAGCGTCAACTCTCTGCCGTCCAGACCGCCGTAAGCCGCCTCGACCGGCAGATCGGCCGCCTGCAACAGCCGAACCAGCTCCGCCAGGCTGTAAATGCGCATGGCGTGGTGGTACACCGTGCGCCGGCCATCGGGGTGGATCAGCGTCACTTCCACTTCATTGCGGCTGGTGAGCAGGTTGAAGCGGCGATCCTCCAAGACGATGATCCCATCTTCGCCGTGGTGCCAGCCGCGGGGCTGGAAGCGCCCCATCAGCGCCTCGCGGTGGATGATCTCCATGAGGAACAGCCCGCCCGGCTTCAGCGCCTGGCGCACCTGGCGCAGCACCT
>JACNHM010000551.1 GCA_014383605.1 Chloroflexota bacterium | reverse complement strand
GGGTTAAACCCACCCTGCGGAACGTGGACGAATGCTATCCCGTCGCAAACGGAAAGCGGCTTCGGTGGGGCTGGAAGCGGCGATGCCAGGAGTTCCTCAGCGGCCGGCGGCTCACCGTGCACGAGCGGGAGAGTACCGTCTACCCGGTGAGCAACGGCATTCCCTTCCTGGGCTTCCGCGTCTATCCGACGCACCGCCTGCTGAAGCGGCGCAACGGCGTGGCCTTCGCCCGCCGCTTTCGCCGCTGGCGGGCTGCCCTGGCGCGAGGCGAGATGACCCAGGAGCAGTTGGACCAGCGCGTGCAGGGCTGGGTGGCGCACGTCGTCCACGGCGACACCTATGGGTTGCGACGGGCGCTTGTGTCCGCGCCCACGCTTCCCCGGAGGGTCTTCTGATGAAGGAATCGCCCATCTTCACCCGCACCTACGACTTGCTGCGCTGGCTCATCCCGGCCACGGTGAAGTTCCCCCGCCATCAGCGCTTCGTGCTGGCGGAGACGGTGCAGCGCAGCGCCCTGCGTTTCCAGGAGCGGATTATCGAAGCGGCCCTGGCCGACGAACCGCTGCCCCTGCTGCGGCAAGCCGACGTCGAGCTGGCCAAGCTGCGCACCTATCTGCGGCTGTGCTGCGACCTGCAGTACCTGAGCGTGGGCCAGTACGAGCACGTCTCCCGGCTGGTGGCCGAGGTGGGCCGCTTGCTGGGCGGGTGGATCAAATCGGTTCTTGAGCACGGTTAGGCAGCTCAGGCGCTTCGGCGCCTGTCTGTGGGGTCAGGCCGCCACCGCTGGCGTGGTGCGTGGGGGTTCCTGGAACAACAACCAGAGGAACGCTCGCTGCGCCTACCGTAACAGGAACATCCCAGACAACTTCAACAACAATCTGGGTTTTCGGTTGGTGGTGTCCATAGCCCTCGCCGTTGGCCGGCAGATCCCGTCGTTCATGGACGCGGGACGGTGCCAACACATGAGAGCCAGCCCGGCCTGATCCCGGTCGCGTCCGCCGGTTTTGTGGTGGCCGGCCGAATAGCAAACCGCCCCGCTCCCTGTGGTAGACCGGGCAACGGTCGAAGCCTGGCGCGGGGCAGCTTCTGCAAACGACGAGACTTTCGAAGTCTGGCAGACTTCGAAAGTCTGCAAGGGAGGCATCATGTCCGATCTCTCCATCCATACCGAAGGCGGGGCCGTTGTCGGCGGCGACGTCACGGCGGGCACCTTCATTGGCCATGACCAGATCATCGTCATCAGCGACTACACGGGCGAGCAACTGGAGCAGGTGCTGACGAGGCTTCAGGAGATCCTGGGCACGGGCCGTGCCGCCCTCTGCGCCGACATCGCCCGCGAGCGGCTGACCGTCACGGCCCCCGACGCGCCGCCCATCGTGCTCTCCGCCGCTGCGGCCGGAAGTCTCCTGCCCCTTGCCTGGCGGCGGGCGGATGAGCGCGCCTACCTCACCGCCTTGCTGGTCAACCCCCGCTACGGCCGCTGGGCCTCGCAGTTCGTCCCCCTGGCCGGCACCCTGGCCACGCCGCAGCGTCCGCCGGGATGGGGCGACGTGCCACCAGAGTTCACCTTGCTGGAGATGCGGGGCGAGGGACCAGGCCGCCAGATGCGTCGTATTCGCCTGGAGGACATCACCCAGGCCACGGCGCAGCACGAGGCGCTGGTCATCCTGGGCGAGCCGGGCGCCGGCAAGACCACGACCCTGTACAAACTGGCCCTGGAGGCGGCTGGCCAGCGACTGTCAGCGGACGGCGGGGAGGCGCGAGTGCCGCTGCTCGTTCCCCTGGCCGACTACCGGGACTATCCCGTACCGCACGCCTTCGTCGAGGCCGTCTGGCAGCAGCGCCTGGGAAGCGACGGCCTGGACCGGGCGCTGCGCGCCGGCCGCCTGCTCCTTCTGTGCGACGCGCTCAACGAGATGCCCTTCGGCGATGCCCGCGACTATCGGGAGAGGATAGCGGCCTGGCGCCGCTTCGTGGAAGCGTGGCCGGGCAACCAGGTGCTCTTCACCTGCCGCAGCCGCGACTACGGCGAGCCGCTGGGGCTGCCCCAGGTGGAGATCGAGAGACTGGACGACGGGCGGGTGCAGGCGTTCCTCGGCAAGTATCTGGACGCCGCGCTGGCCGCGCAGACCTGGCAGCATCTGCGGGGAGAACCGCTGCTGGACCTGGTGCGCAACCCCTATCTCCTGTCGCTGCTGGCCTACGTGGTCGCTGGCGGTGGTGGGTGGCCGTCCAACCGAGGGGCATTGTTCGATGGCTTCGTCAAAGGACTGCTGGCCCGTGAGCGGCTGCGCCATCATCCACAGTGGCTGGGCGAGGGAGCGTTGGCCCAGGCCCTCACGGAACTGGCCTACCGCATGCAGCCATTGGGCGAGGGGACACGGCTGCCCCGTGGCCAGATGCTGGAGATGATCCCGACACAAGTGGCCGATCGCGACGGTCCCGTGGAGACTCCCGGAACAACGGTGGTAAACCTGGGCCTGGCGGCCACGCTGCTGGACAGGGAACTGGCTCCCGAGGGGCAGGAACGGCTGCGCTTCTATCACCACCAGCTTCAGGAGTACTTCGCCGCCCGGGCGCTGCTCGAACGGTTCGCCGCCGGCGAGGACATGAGTCGCCATTGGCGGCAGCCCCCCCTGGCCGGCGAGATGCCCGACCCCGGCCCGCTGGGCGACTTCGAGCCGCTGCC
>JACNHM010000093.1 GCA_014383605.1 Chloroflexota bacterium | reverse complement strand
AGGTGCAGGAGCACCTGGGGCCAGCGTATCACTACGTAGTGCAGGAAGAACAACTGGGCACCGGCCACGCCGTCCTGCAAGCCCAGCCCCACCTCCAGGACTACGATGGCGATCTGCTGATCTTGTATGGCGACACGCCACTGTTTCGGGCTGCCTCCATCCGCGGGCTGATCAACCGCCATCGCCTGAAGGATGCCCACCTGACATTGCTGACGGCCGTCGTGCGTCAGCCCCTGCCCTATGGGCGCATCATCCGGGATGCCGCCGGGCGGATCATAGACATCATTGAAGAGGTGGAAGCCTCCCGTGAAGTGCGGGAGATCCGCGAGTTGAACATCGGGGCCTACGTCGTCCGCGCCGATGCCCTGTTCCCTGCCCTCCAGCGCCTGACCCCATCCGACATTGACGGAGAGTATCGGCTCACCGATTGCGCCCACTGTCTCATCCGTTCCGGCCTGCGGGTGGAGAGCTATCAAATCTACGACGAAGACGAGATCCTGGGCATCAACACGGCCGACGACCTGCGGCAGGCCGAGTTCATACTGCAAAAGCGTCTCTACCGGCCGCGCCGCATCGAGGAGGAGAGCATCGTCCGCTTCGGCACCGGCGGCTGGCGAGCCATCATCGGCGAGGGGTTCACCCTCCACAACGTGCGCCGCCTGGCCCAGGCACTGGCTAACCAGATCATACGCCAGGGACATGAAGGGCAGGGAGTCCTCATCGGCTACGACCGTCGTTTTCTTTCCGACCGCGCCGCCGAGGCCGCGGCCGAGGTCTTCGCCGGAAACAACATCCCCGTCATTTTGCTCGCCGAAGACGCTCCCACGCCGCTCGTCACCTACGCCACTTGCACGCAGGGAACGGCGTTGGGCTTGGTCTTTACCGCCAGCCACAACCCGCCCGAATGGAACGGCCTGAAAGTCTTTCACACCGATGGCTCGCTCCTGTTGGACGAGGAGACCCAGGCTATCGAGGCCGAAACCAACCATCTCACCCCCGACGAAGTGATCAAAATTGACCTGGCACTGGCCCTGGAAACGGGAGTCGTGCGCCAAGCCGACTTCACCAACGAGTACGTGGACGCCGTGGAATCGCTAATTGACCTGGAGGCCATCCGCAGGGCCGGCTTGAAGGTGATTCTGGATCCGATGTACGGAGCCGGCCAGGTCACGTTGGAGATCATCCTAACCGAAGCCCGCTGTCGGCTCACCACCATCCACGAACGGCGTGACCCGCTGTTCGGCGGGCGCTCCCCGGCGCCTAACGAGGAAGCGTTGCGCCTGCTGATGAATTATATTCAGGACGGGGATTACGACCTGGGCCTAGCCACCGACGGTGATGCCGACCGCGTGGCTATCATTGACGAACGCGGCGAGTACATCCCCATAAACGACATCTTGCTCTTGCTCTATCACTACCTTCACGAGGTCCGTGGCGAGCCGGGTGGCGTAGTGCGCAACGTCGCCACGACGCATCTTCTGGACCACCTGGCTGCCCATTTTGGCGAGGAGTGCTACGAGGTGCCCGTAGGTTTCAAGCACGTCGCGGCGGCGATGAAACGGTATGACGCCCTGCTGGGCGGCGAGAGCAGCGGTGGCCTGACCGTCCGGGGGCACATCTTGGGTAAGGATGGCATCTTCGCTGCCGCCCTGGTGGTGGAGATGCTGGCCCGCACGGACAAGAGGATTTCCGAACTGCTGGAAGCGACCTATGCCATCACTGGCCGCCCGTACGTCGTGGAAGACAACATCCCGGCCACATCTGAGATGAAGGTCATTATCCCCAGACGACTGCGGGAGTCGAAGATTAAGAAGATAGGCCCTCACCCTGTGCTTAATATCTCCGATCTCGACGGCACAAAGTTCCTGCTGGACAACGACAACTGGGTGCTGGTACGCTTCTCGGGCACTGAGCCCGTGTTGCGCCTCTTCGCCGAGGCTGACACTCCTGAAAAAGCGCGCGAGTTGATTCAATGGGCGAAACAGCTCACCGGCCTGGAGGCCGCTGGCTAACCTATCAGGGCATAGACAAAATCCAGGATCGCATCCACTGGGGAGACGGCACTTTTTCCGACTACACCGTCTTGAGATTCCCCTCGGCGGGCTTTCGCTTCCTGGACATTGACCAGCAGGATCCCCAGGTCAAACTGAAGGATGCCGCCTACCTGCGCTGGGTCAAAGCCATTGGGCGCGGCGAGACCGATCCCCGCATCGTGGCTTTCCTGCGACTGGAGCGTGACCGCCCCGTGTCCGAGCTATTCCCAGACACAGCATTGTGCCACACAGAGGCGGGGGAAGAGCTCCTCAGCGCGAACTCGCTGATCACGCACACCATGCGGACGCTGCTGGGCCGGGGCTGGCTGCGCTACGAGAAAGGCCACTGGCAGGTGGCGACGCCCGCAAGAGAGGCGGCCTGGCGGCAGCGCGGCAAAGCCGTACTTGGCCTGCTGGAACGCGAGGGCCGCCTACGTCTTGAGTTGGGGCCGGGCGTCCGCCCGCCGGACACCGTGGACTTCGAGGACTTTGCCGTGATGCTGAACCTGATCCCCGTCGGCCGGCTGGCCTTCCCGCGGGACCTGGTGTGGCGGGAGCGGCCACGGGTTACCTTCAACACCGCCTTCTTCCTGCTGGAGCATAACGACTTCTTCAGCTTCCACTCCGCCCTGGGGGAGCCCTATGGCCTCTTCGTAC
>JACNHM010000021.1 GCA_014383605.1 Chloroflexota bacterium | reverse complement strand
GGCCGGGCTGCACGTATCGGCCCATGCCGCCGATGAGGTCTACGGCCCGTCGCACCGCAGCCTGAACGGCGTCATCTTCGTAGGTGGGGCATCGGACCAGGGATACGGGATGATTCATCAGTCGCCACCCGTCTCCAACGGCTGGCAGACCGGGCAGACGTGGCTGCTGGTGCTGCCGGTCTTGATCTTGACCACCGCCGTGCCGCACGTCGGGCAGGGCTGCCCCTCACGGTAAGCGACCCGGAAGAAGCTCTCGTCCCAGCGCCCCTTCTCGCCGTACAGGTTGCGTTCCCAGGCGCTGCCGCCCCGCTCAATGCTCTCCTGCAGCGTCTCCCGCTGCGCCCGCCACAGGGCGACGATCTCCTCGTCGCTCAGCGTGTGGATGGGCCGCCGCGGGTGAATCCCGGCCTTCCACAGCGGGTCCTGGACGTAGACGTTGCCGATGCCAGCGATGCGCTTCTGGTCGAGCAGGAAGCTCTTGATGGCGCCGCGCCGCCCCCGCAGCAGCTCCCGGAACTGCTCCAGCGTCAGATCCAGCGCGTTGGGGCCAAGCGGGGCGGTCATGGGATGATCGGCCAGGTCGGCGGCGTAATGCGCGTAGCCAAACCACCAGAAGTTGACGACGAGGGCCGTGCCGTCGTCCAGGTCGAAGATCAGGCGGTGTTTTTCGGGCAGCCTGTCCCGGCTGGCCAGCAGGATCTCGCCGCCCATGCCCAGGTTGAGCAGCAGCCAGCCCTGCGTTGTTTGCACTTGCAGCCACTTGCCCCGCGGCGTGACGTCGAGGATCTCAGCCCAGCTCAGCGCGGCCCGGAACTCCTCCGGCGGCACGTTCAGACATTTGGGTTGCAGCACCTCAATATCGTTGATGGTCTTGCCCACCAGTTCCTGTCGCATCTGGCGGGCCAAGACAGTGATTTCGGGTAATTCGGGCATCAGTGTTCTCCTTCTTGTGGCAATGGCAACTGTCCCGTCGGGGGCGACAGGCGGCGGCCAGCCACGCCCAGCAGCCGCACCGGTCTTCCCTTCTGCCACGCTCGCCGCAGCAGCGTCAGAGCGGCGCGGTAGATCTCCCACTCGTCGTCCGTGGGCACGGCCAGCGTCGTCTGCCGTGTCAGCGTGGTGAAATCGGCGTAGCGCAGCTTGATGGCCACCGTCCCCGCGGCCAACTCGGCGTTGCGCAGCCGCTGGCTGACGCCCTGGCTCAACTGCCACAGTTGCTGCTTCAGCGCCTCGGTCTGGGTCAGGTCGCGGGCGAAGGTCTGCTCCTGGCTCACGGACTTGACCTCGTACTCGGTGGTCACGGGACGCTCGTCCTTCCCCTGTGCCTGCCGGGCCATCGCTACCCCTTGCTGGCCGAAGCGCGCCCGCAGTTCCTCCGCGGGCTGGCGCGCCAGTTGGCCCACGGTGGTCACGCCTATCTCGGCCAGCCGGGCCGCCGTTACCGGCCCCACGCCCCATAGCACCCGCACGGGCAGCGGGGCCAGGAAGGCAGCCTCCTCGCCCGGTCGCACCACGGTCAGCCCGCCTGGCTTGTCCCGATCCGAGGCCACCTTGGCCACCAGCTTGTTCGTGGCTACGCCCAGCGAGGCCGACAGGCCTACCTCCTCCCGCACCTGGCTCTGGAGACGCCTGGCCATCTCGACCCCTTCGTCCCACACGGCCACCTGGTCGGTCAGGTCGAGATAGGCCTCGTCAATGCTCATCTGTTCCACCAGCGGCGAGGTCTGGCGCAGGATGGCCATCACCCGCCGCGAGGTGTCGCCGTAAAGGCGGTGGCGGGGCGGCAGCACGACAGCTTGCGGACAGAGCCGCAGCGCCTGGGACATGGGCATGGCCGAGCGGACGCCGAAGGCCCGGGCTGGATAGGATGCCGCGGCGACGACGCCCCGCTCCCCCGGCCGGCCGCCGATGAGCACGGGCTTGCCGGCCAGGTCGGGGTTTTCCAGCACCTCGACGGCGGCGAAGAAGGCATCCAGATCCAGATGGACAATGACGCGCTGCAAGATCACCTCGCATCTCAGAGGATTGCCCGGCGTCCCAGGCGGGCTGGCGGGGCTGCGGCGCAGTATACCACCATCAGCGGGAAGTGGCAAGCAGGTGCTGCTGGCGCCAGGAGATCGCTGGGCGGAGTTGACAAGCTCTTCGAACAGGGTATACTGGGCGGCAGAGTAGATGCGCTGAGCGGAGCAGCCGCGCCTGCCCGGCGCGAGACATCTGACAGGCGAAAACGCAGTAGGAGCGGAGTGGGGTCATGACTGACAGCACCTGGTACGTTGATTTCTTCGGCGACGATTACCTGCGCATCTATCAGCCCCTTCTGACGCCGGAACGCACCGAGCGAGAGGTGGAGGGGCTGATCACGCTGCTGGCGCTGGAGCCTGGCAGCAAGATCCTCGATCTCTGCTGCGGCCATGGCCGCCACGCTATTCTGCTGGCCCGGCGCGGCTACGAGGTCACCGGCCTGGATCTGAGCCAGGTTTTCCTGCAGAGGGCGCAAGCCGACGCTGCGGCGGAGGGGGTGAGCGTGCGCTGGGTGCGCAGCGATATGCGTGAAATCCCCTTCGAGGGCGAATTCGACGCCGTCATCAACATGTTCTCCGCCTTCGGCTACCTGGAAGACGAGGGGGAAGACCTGCAGGTGCTGCGCCAGGTGCGCCAGGCGCTGAAGCCGGGCGGGCTGTTCCTCATGGA
>JACNHM010000022.1 GCA_014383605.1 Chloroflexota bacterium | reverse complement strand
GGTGACGAACAGTGTGGAAACGGATTACGAAGCGCTGCCCCAGATTCAGGCCCGCCTGGTGAATCGGGATGTGACGCCTGGGGAACACTATGTAGATGGGTGCTACGTCAGCGGGGATAACCTGGCTAGCAGTGCCGAACAGGGTATTGAACTGGTCGGTCCTGTGCAAGGCGACCGTTCGCCGCAGTCGCGTCTGCCTGGAGGGATCACCTTGGATCAGTTTGTCATTGATCGAGAGGCAGGCGTGGCGACTTGTCCGGCTGGTCAGACGGCGCAGGGACGCACTGGAAAGGACGAGAGGCTGACCTTCCGTTTTCCCAAGGCCGTCTGTGCTGCCTGCCCGTTGCGCCCGCAGTGCTGTACCGGCAAAGGCGGACGCACCCTCAACGTTGGACCTCATCACGAGATCCTGCAAGCGGCTCGTGCTCGCCAAGAGACTGAAGACTTCAAGACGCGCTACCGTGAGCATCGCAGCGGTGTTGAAGGCGGTTTGTCGGCCCTGGTGCGTGGTCATGGCATGCGCGTGGGACGCTACATCGGACGGGCCAAACGCTATTTGCAAGCTCTGTTCACGGCAGTGGCTGTGAACCTGCGTCGGGCTGCCCGCTGGTTGGCTGGCAAACGGCCCCAGGTCAGGCACAAGGGCTTGGGGTTGACTCAGGCGGGGTAGAAAAGCATCCTGAGGGACTGGAGAGTCGCCCAGACGGACTCGAAAAGCACTTCCAGAGATTGAGACCCCCGCCCAGGGCTCTCCAGGCACTCCTTCAACTCGCCGGCCGACCACCAATTGTCTTGAAGAGGGCTCTTTAGTTGCCATAATCGCTTTGCTCATCCCGAGTTAGCCAACAGTATCTTCGGAAGTCTCGTCGGTTTAGGGAGGGTTACACCTGTCGCCGAAACTGACTATTGTAGAGTTCGTGGTACAGGCCCCGCGCGGCCAGCAATTCCTCGTGCGTGCCCCGCTCGACGATGCGGCCTTCCTCCAGCACGATCACCTGATCGGCGTTGCGGATGGTGCTCAGCCGATGGGCGATGACGAATGAAGTGCGCCCCTTGAGCAGCTCGTCCAGGGCGCGCTGGATCAGCCGCTCGGTGCGCGTGTCCACGCTGGAGGTGGCCTCGTCGAGGATCAGGATGCGCGGGTTGGCCAGCACCGCGCGGGCGATGGCGATCAGTTGCCGCTGCCCCTGGCTCAGATTGTGGCCGCGCTCACCCAGTTGAGTCTGGTAGCCCTCTGGCAGCCGCGTGATGAACTGGTCGGCGTTGGCCAGTCGCGCCGCCGCCATGACCTCTTCATCGTCCGCCTCCAATCGCCCGTAGCGGATGTTCTCCATCGCCGTGCCGGAGAAGAGGAAGGTGTCCTGCAACACGATCCCCATCTGCCGCCGCAGGCTCTCGCGGGTCACCTGCCGCAGGTCGTGGCCATCTATCCGTATCGCCCCCTGGCCCACGTCGTAGAAGCGGGTCAGCAGACTGACCAGCGTCGTCTTGCCCACGCCGGTCGGGCCCACCAGGGCCACCGTCTGCCCCGGCTCTGCCGTCAGACAGATTTCCTGCAGCACCGGTTCCCCCCCTCTTTCCCCCCCACCTGGGGGGGATGAAAGGGGGGAGTAAGCGAAGTTGACGTGGTCGAACTCGACGCGGCCTTGAACGAGTGGCAAGGGCACAGCGTCGGGAGCGTCGATGATCTCGGGCTGGGTGTCGAGCAATTCGAAGATGCGCTCGGCGCCGGCCACCGCCGACTGGAGTTGGGCGTACAGGTTAGCGAGGCCGCGGATGGGCTCGTAGAAGCGGCGCACGTAAATCAGGAAAGCGACGATGACGCCCACGCTGACCAGCGGCGGATCGAAGTTCAGCGCCAGGTAGCCGCCGTAGCCGGCCACGATGGCCAGCGCGATGGTGCTGAGCACGTCGAGGGTGGGGGAGAAGGCGGAGAGGACGGACTGAGCCTGGACGTTGGCGTCGCGGTTGGCGGCGTTGATGGCCTCGAACTCGGCCACGTTTGCGTCCTCGCGGGCGAAAGCCTGCACCTCGCGCACGGCGGCGATGTTCTCCTGCAGTTCAGCGCTCACCTGGCCGATGGTCTGGCGGGTGCGGCGGAAGGCGGCTCGCGCACGGTGGGATAAGACGGTTGTGGGCAGGGACATCACCGGCAGCACGGTGAAACTGACCAAGGCCAGCCGCCCGTTGAGGCCGAGCATAGAGAAGATGATCCCGACGATGGAGAGGCTCATACTGACCAGCCGCACGACCCCGCCGCTGAAGACCTGGTTGATGACCTGGGTGTCGTTGACCAGGCGCGACATCAGGTCGCCCGCCTCGTGCTGGTCGAAGAACTTGAGCGAGAGGGTCTGAATGAGTTCGAAGATCTGGGTGCGCATGTGGAGCAGCACCCGCTGTCCGGCCACGGTCATCAGGTAGAACTGGGCGGCGGTTGCGGCCCAGTTCAGCAGGTAGGAGCCGAGCAGCAACAGCATGGTCGCCGTCAGACCAGCGGTCCGGCTGACGTCCTGCGGCAAGAGCCGCGCCAGCCAAGCAGGGCCGGGCTGGTCGCTGGGGGCGATGAACTGGTCCACGGCGACGCCGATCAGGTAGGGGGCAACCAGCCGCAGTGCAGTGCTGGCGAGAATCAGCGCAGCCACCGCCAGCAACAGGACATGGAAGGGGCGGAAATACGTCAGCAGGCGGCGCAG
>JACNHM010000271.1 GCA_014383605.1 Chloroflexota bacterium | reverse complement strand
CGTCCAGCGCCCGCACCTCGGCCCCGTCGCCGTAGACTTTGGTCAGGTCGTGGGTTTCGACGATGATGTCATTGTTCATCATCAGCTTTGCTCCTACAGGTCGGTGGACTGGTACACTGGTAGGTTGGTAGATTGGTGCATTGGTAGATTGGGAACGCGGGCTACCAGATGCCGGGCAGCAGGCGGTAGCGTACGCGCTGGGCGTATTCCTCGTAGCCATCCAGTTGCTGGAGCAGGGTTCTGTCCTCCAGCGCCGTGCGGACGACGGTCAGCAGCGCCGCCAGCCCACCAGCGATGAGCGCCCACAGCGAGCCCAGCATGATCGGTGTGGCCAGCTCGAAGGCCAGCGTGCCCACGTAACCGGGATGGCGCACGAAGCGGTAGGGGCCGCTGCTGACGACGGCCTGGCCGCGGTCTTCCTGGATGCGCACGACCAGCGAGAAGAAGGCATTGGCGGCCATGGCCCAGGTCAGCACAGCGTAGCCCAGCGCGGCGACGATCAGCGCGGCGACCGGCAGCGCCGGCGGCAGCCCTCTTGTCCAGCCGAAGCGCACGTCAAAGCCGGCCGTCAGGTGCTTGGCCAGGGTGGTCAGGCCGATGACGCTGAGGATCAGCGCGTCCCAGGACTTCATGTCCTTGCGGCGCGTGGCCCGTTCGATCAGCATCTCCGGGCTGCGGGGGATCACCAGCAGCGCCGTGGCCGCCGTCCAGGCCACGTAGATGCCGACCAAGGCCCAGCCCATGGCCCAGTCCCAGCGGCCGGCGGGCAGGAACAGGCTCAGCACGACGATCACGATGCCCAGCACTTCCCTGCCCAGCCAGCGCAACAGGCCGCGGCGGGTGTCCGATTCTCTCCCCTGTGGTTCCGACGATGCGATGGTGTTCATTTCCTCTCTCCTGTAGGACAGGTCTGAGACCCGCCCCTATCCGCCCTTGCTACCAAACCCCTGGCAGCAACCGGTAGCGCACCCGCTGGGCGTAGTCTCTGTATCCGCCGAGTTCGTCCTGCAGCATGCGATCCTCCAAGGCCGTGCGGATGGCCAGCGATAGCACCGCCAGCACGCCCGGTAGAAGCGCCCACAGCGACCCGAACATCAGGGGCGCCACCAGCGACTGCAGCATGACCCCCACGTAGCCTGGGTGGCGCACGAAGCGATAGGGGCCGCTGCTGCACACGGCGTGGCCGCGTTCTTCTTGAATGCGCACGGCGGTGGAAAAGTAGGCGTTGGAGATCATGGCCCAACTGAACAGCCCGCTGCCCAACGCATACAGCACGAAGGCCACGATCTGGACCAACAACGGGATCGGCCCCGTCCAGCCGAAGCGTTTATCCAGCCCGGCCACCAGGAGGATGCCGATGAGGTAGAAGACGGCGGCCACGATGCCCACGATCTTGTCCCAGGCCTTCCAGTTCGTGGCCTGGGCGGCGCGACCCCGTTCGGCGATGACCTCCGGATTGAGGCGCAGCATGAAAAAGGAGTTGATGGCGATCCCCCCCACCAGGTAGATGCCGATGTAGGCCCAGGCCTCCCACCAGCGCAGCGTGCCGGCGGCGAGAAACGGCACCAGCGCCTGGATCAGCACCTGGATGAGCACCTGTACCATGCGCCGGATGATGCCTGATCGCAAATCACCATTCTGTGGAGTGGTGTGCTCTGTCTGTGTGGTCGTCATCTTCGTCTACTCCGGTTTCTGGCCCACGATCAACGTGTAGCCCATGTATGGCTTGCCGCGCTTCGTGATGTGGTCGTCTATCCTGCTGGCTTCTCTGAACCGCGCATCGCGCAGCAGTCGGAGCAGGATCTTCGGATAGACTCGGACCATGAAGGACAGCACGCCGCCCAGCCCCATCTGCTTGAGCACGCCTGGCGCCTCCACGTTTCTAACGTCGGTCATATGGATCACACGCAGTCCTGCTTGCTCGAACAAGCTGCGCAGTGTCTGCGGGGTGAAGGTGCCATGGATAGCCGGATGCGTGTCGAGGAGGGCCAGAAATTCAGGCGGCGCTGATGGGGCGACAGTGGACTCGTTGGCGGCAATCAGCCCCCCGGACTGGACAACCCGCGCCATCTCTGCCAGCGCCGGCCTCTTGTCGCCGGGCAGCGGCGTCAGCACGGATTCGATGATCACCACATCAAACTGCTCATCGTCGAAAGGCAGATCGAAGGCGTCGGCCACCCGGAACTCCACCTTGTCCGCCAGCCCCAGCCGATGCGCCCTCTCCTGAGCCTTGCCGATCATCACCTCGGAGATGTCGATCCCCTGGACCAGCGAACCGTACTGTCCGGCGATGAGGCAGGCCGTGTGACCAGCGCCACAGCCGACGTCGAGAACCCGACTGGCGGCGCTGAGCTGGCACAGATCCAGCAGTTTGTGCATGGCGTCCTGTCCTCCCAGGTGGATGCCTGGCAGATGGTTGGACAGTTCGCCGATGAAGTCATACCATTCGCGAGTGCCGACGGGTTTCCTGCCTCTCGACCCTATGTCACTCATGACCTACCTCCTGTGCCGGCGCTCAGATATTCAGATATCGTGAACCTGCCACCAATCCTTGAGTCCGCCATTGGTCCAACTTACCGATCTACCAATCTACCAGACTACTGCCTCACCGCCCCACGGCGATGTTCACGAATGCGGTCATTCCCCAGCGCAGCCGTGGGTCCACCTGCTCCAGCTCGACGATCGCCGTGTAGTTGG
>JACNHM010000483.1 GCA_014383605.1 Chloroflexota bacterium | reverse complement strand
CACCACATGGCCTCGGCCAAGGCCTGCGACGCGGTCTACCACGTCGAGGTGCCCCCGACGGGCAAGAAACTGCGCGAACTGCTCTACTCCGCCTTCTACGTCGCCGACCACACGGTGCATTTCTACATCCTGGCCGCGCCCGACTTCGTCCTGGGGCCGGACGCGCCGCCCGCCGAGCGCAACATCTTAGGGCTGATCCACAAAGTCGGCCTGGAGATCGGCAGCAAGGTCATCCTCAGCCGAGGCATGGCCATGGACATCGTGGGCCTGCTGGGCGGCAAGACCATCCACCCGGTGGGGGCCATCCCCGGTGGGGTGAGCAAGGCGATCAACGAGGAGGAGCGGGCACAGATCGAGGCCTGGGGGCACGAGTTGGTGGAGTTCGGCCAGTTCAGCCTCCAGCTCTTCGGCGACGTCGTGCTGGGGAACCAGGCTTACGTGGACATGATCCTCTCCGAGGCCTACACCACTCCGATGTACTACATGGGGTTGGTGGACGAGGACAACAAGGTCAACTTCTACGACGGCAAGGTGCGCGTGGTGGACCCCGACGGCCAGGAGTTTGTCAAATATGCGCCGGAGGAGTACCTGGACGTGATCGCCGAGCGGGTCGAGCCCTGGACCTACCTCAAGTTCCCCTACCTCAAGAAGGTGGGCTGGAAGGGGCTGGTGACCGGCAAGGAGAGCGGCGTTTACCAGGCCACGCCCCTGTCGCGGCTCAACGCCGCCGACGGTATGGCCACGCCCATGGCTCAGGCAGCCTACGAGGAGTTCTACGCCACGCTGGGCGGCAAGCCGGTGCACCACATCCTGGCCATCCACTGGGCGCGGCTGATCGAGTTGCTCTACGCCGCCGAGCGTCTGGTTGAACTGGCCACCGATCCGGAGATCACCGACCCGCACGTGCGCAACATCCCCACCGCGACGCCGGACGAGGGCGTGGGCATCGTGGAAGCGCCGCGCGGCACGCTGACCCATCACTACATCACCGACGAGAAGGGGATCGTCCAGAAGTGCAACCTCATCGTGGGCACGACCAACAACTATGCGCCCATCTCCATCTCCATCAAGAAAGCGGCCCAGGCCTTCATCCAGAAAGGCCAGGTCATCAGCGAGGGCATCCTGAACCGGCTGGAGATGGCCTTCCGCCCCTACGATCCCTGCTTCGGCTGCGCCACCCACGCCCTCCCCGGCCAGATGCCGCTGGAGGTGCGCATCTGCGACGCCGAGGGGAAGGTGGTGGAGAGGTTGGTAAATTGGTAGATTGGTACATTGGAGGGCGATGATGACGGAGTGGTCAGCCAGGGCAGATTCCCAGCTTCCCAGTTTACCGATTTCCCAATCTACCGAGAAGACGTTAGTGCTGGGCCTGGGCAACCCTATCCTCACCGACGACGGGGTGGGTATCCACGTGGTGCGGGCCGTGGCGGAGTGCTGCTCGCGAGATGACGTGGTCTTCGCCGAAGCCAGCGTGGGCGGGCTGCGCTTGTTGGAGATCATCGCCGGGTACGACCGGATCATCCTGGTGGATGCCATCCAGACCACGGGCGGCCAGCCGGGCGACCTCTACCGTCTGCATCCCCACGACCTGCGGGCCTCGTTGCATGCCGGCTCCACCCATGACCTTTCCCTGCCCGGCGCGCTGGCCCTGGGACGGAGCCTGGGCCTGCCGCTGCCCCCAGACGAGGGTTTCGCCATTCTGGCCGTGGAGGTGGACGATGTCCTGACCTTTGGGGAGAGCTGCACGCCCCACGTGCAGGCCGCCATCCCTCAGGTGGCCCAAAAGGTCTTGGAGGAAATCAGCGCGCCGGCCGAGCGGTAAGTTGCCAAGTTCCCCATTTGGCGTTACACTACGGCTGTGACCGCGTGGCCCTCCGTGGTTCTTCGCTTCCTCGCAGGTCTGAACGTAGCCGGGGACACACACCATGAGGCGTCTCGTTTTCACGCTGCTGGGAGGACGACTGCAGATCGTACTGATCGTCTTCTCCGCGCTGGTGGCCGCCTTGACGGTAGCGCTGAACACCGTGGTCATCATGCGGGTGGCCCAGGACTACTCTGGGATTGATCCAGGTCCTCAACGAACGGCTGGTCTTCGTCGCCCTGGTCCCCGGCATTCTGGCCGCCATCATCGCCGTGCCCATCGCCGTGCCCATCGCCCAGGCCATCATCCGCCCCATCACCGAACTGGTGGAGGCCCATCGCCGCCTGGCGCGGGGCGACAAGACTGTGCGCGTGCAGCCCCATGGCCGCGGCGAAGTGGCCGTGTTGGGGCGGTCGTTCAACAGCATGGCCGAAACCCTGCACATCCTCTGCGTATCGGTAATGCCACCTCGATACGACCTTCGGCCTACTCAGTGTGCGTTTTGGCCTTGCGCGCAGGCCAAGTGCGTCAGTTCTCTACGATAACGGAGGAGGTATCACATGCAACAGAATAGAGAAGTACTAAAGTCTGTCGTCGTGGTAGCCTTGCTTGCCCTGCTCCTTGGCGGATGCAGCCAGACGGCCGGGCGGCCCAGCGAGGGTGAATTGAGCGGCACGATCACCGTCTCCGGTGCCTGGGCCCTCTACCCGATGATGGTGCGCTGGGGCGAGGAGTTCCACACTCTGCACCCCTATGTCCAGTTTGATATCTCGGCCGGCGGCGCAGGCAAAGGCATGGCCGACGCCCTGGCCGGCGCGGTGGACATCGGCATGGTCT
>JACNHM010000401.1 GCA_014383605.1 Chloroflexota bacterium | reverse complement strand
CAGCCGCGCTCGAATACCTCCCGCGCCACATCGAGCACCTGGTCGGTGGTGATGGGCTTGTTGATGATGGCCCGCAACCGCTCGGTGGCCGCCTCTGGCGCAAAGGTGAACCCCGTGCGCCGCCCCTGTGCTATCGCCTCCGTCAGCGTGACCGAGAAACTGTCGGCCCTCAGCGCGGGCAACGAGATGGAGAGATGCGTCTCGCCGAACCGCGCGACGATGGTCTGCACCAGTCTGCCAATGTCGGAGTAATCGGACGACGAGAGCGATAGGAGGCCAATCTCCTCAAAGCCGGTCTGGGACAGGATGGCCTCAATCGCCTCTAGTACCTCCTCCACGGGCCGCTCCCGCACCGGCCGCGTGACCATCCCGGCGTGGCAGAAGCGGCAGCCGCGCGTGCAGCCGCGCTGGATCTCGACCGTGGCCCGGTTGTGAGCCACGTCCACGCTGGGGACGATGAGTCGCGCCGGCGGCGGTGGCAGGATGGAGACGACCCGCTTGAGGACGGGTAGATAGGCTTCTGGGGTGTTGGGCTCGATAGCAGTGACCGCGCCATCGGCATTGTAGTGCACATCGTAGAAGCGCGGCACGTAGACGCCGGGGATACGCGCTAGTTCCCGCAACTGAGCCTCCCGCGAGTCCCCACGTCTCTCCTGGTAGGCCCGCACGACCTCGACGATGGCCTCCTCCCCATCGCCGATGACGAACGCATCTATAAAGTCAGCCACCGGCTCCGGGTTAAAGGTCGCGTGGCCGCCGGCGATGATGAGAGGATACTGCCTGCCCCGTTCAGCGGCCCGCAGCGGGAGGCCCGCCAGGTCGAGCATCTCGAGCAGGTTGGTGTAGAGTTGCTCGTAGGGCAGGCTGAAGCCGATGATGTCAAAGTCAGGCAGGGGGTGCTTGCTTCCCAGGCTGTAGAGCGGGATGCGCGCCTGCCGCAGCGCCGCGATCATGTCCACCCACGGCAAGTAGGCCCGCTCGGCCAGGACGTCCGGCAGCGCGTTGAGCACGTCGTAGAGGATCGCCAACCCCAGGTTGGACATTCCCAGGTCGTAGATGTCGGGGAAAGCCAGGCACACCCGCGTGGGTGTCTTCTCCCAGTCCTTGACGACACTGTTGTACTCGCCGCCGGTGTAGCGGCCCGGCTTTTGCACCGTGGGCAGGATGTGCTCCAGCCGGTTCAAGTCAATCTGCATGAAGATTAAGGTTAAGGTTAAGGTTAAGGTTGAGGTTAGCGCAACGTTTCACATTTTACGCTTCACGTTTGGCTCCGCCATCGCCTGGCCGGCGTGGGCGACCAGCGGCTGCACCAGATTGACGAACTCTATTGGGATGACGAACTTGGTCGCCGCCCCCGCGCCCAGCGCTTTGAGCGCCTCCAGGTATTGCAGCGTCAGCGTCTTGCTATCAACCCCCTGCGCTACCTTGAAGACCTCGTTGAGCGCCAGCGCGAATCCCTCGGCGCGCAGGATGGCCGCCTGCCGGTCGCCCTCGGACTGGAGGATGGTCGCCTGTCGCTCTCCCTCGGCGCGCAGGATGATCGCCTGCCTCTCACCTTCGGCCACCATGACCGCCGCCTCGCGCTTGCCGTCGGCCTCGGTCACCATGGCGCGCCGGTTCCGCTCGGCTGCCATCTGGCGGGTCATGGCCTCCTCGATGGCGCGCGGCGGGATGACCTCGCGGATCTCGACCGCCATCACCCGGATGCCCCAGCGGTCGGTGACTGTGTCCAGTTTTTCGTGCAGGACTTTGTTGATCTCGTCCCGCTTGGAGAGCACGTCGTCCAGCACCATCGCACCCACCACCGCCCGCAGCGTGGTGATGGCCAGGCCGCGCGCTGCGCCGGTAAAGTTCTCCACTTCCAGCACACTGCGCACCGGATCGATGACTTTATCGTAGACCAGAAAGTCAATCGAGACCGAGGCGTTGTCGGCGGTGATGCAGGTCTGGGGTGGCACGTCGAAAAAGACTTCACGCAGGTCAACCACCCTTCCGTTGTCCACGAAGGGGATCAGAAAGATCAGCCCTGGCCCTTTGGCACCGATGCAGCGTCCCAGCCGGAAGACGACCAGCCGGCGGTATTCCGGCACGATGCGCACCGCCATCACCAGCAAGACTACGCCCAGCAGCAACAGCAATGCAGTCACAAGCACAGTTCCCGTCATCATTGTGTACCTCCTCGGTTTTCTTGATCTCTTTCTTTGGGTTCAATCCGTGCGACGCGCAGCCGTACACCGGCGAGGTCAACGACCTGTATCGGCTCTCCGGCCTGGATCGTCTCTTTGACGGCCACGGCGCTCCAGTCCTCCAGTTCGACGCGCACCTGCCCCTCTGGCGTCAGGTCGGTGCAGGCGACACCGCGCCGCCCCACCAGACGCTCCGCGCCGGACTGGGGCGGCAGGCGGTTGGCGGCGATGATGGCCCGCAGCACCAGGAAACTGAAGGCCAGGATACCCAGCGACATGACGCCGATCAGCCACGGGCTCACGCGCAGGTCAGGCGCGGCGGGAGAGGTGGGGGTAAAGGGGGAAAAGAGCAGCAGCGAGCCCAGGATAAAGGGCACCAACCCGGTGGCGGTCACGATGGCCTCCGTCTCTGTGAACAGCCCGACAGCAAAGAACACGGCCGCCAGCGCCAGCAGC
The DNA here is from genome assembly GCA_014383605.1 of Chloroflexota bacterium. The sequence goes on along the minus strand of JACNHM010000401.1, from coordinate 56 downwards.
GCCACACCTGCCCAGTTGACGGGCAGGCTGCCCAGGGCCATAAAGGCCAGGATATA
>JACNHM010000023.1 GCA_014383605.1 Chloroflexota bacterium | reverse complement strand
TCGAATGCGGCATTGGCCTGGAGGGGTTCCAGGATTTCAAGGTTGGGGATGTGATCGAGCCGTACAAGAAGGAGCGGGTGCGGTAGCATTCCAGGCGCATGTGGGAATCGGGGGGAGCGTCGTCACTGCAAAGGGCATAAAACGTAAGACGTAAACGCAATACGGTTCAGATAAGGGTTCTGAGGCAGTTGTACTGCCGTCGTCGGGAGTGCAACTCCCTCTTAACTAAACCGTATTGGACGTAAACGTGATTACGCATTACGTTTTACGCATTACGTCTTACGCATCACGTTTTACGTCTCGGAGTGGGCGAGAAGGGACTCGAACCCATGACCTCACGGATGTGAACCGTGCGCTCTGACCAGCTGAGCTACTCGCCCTGAACGTGGTGAGATTATAGCACCTGAAGAAAAAACACGCAAGTCTGGAGTCTTCATGCGTTCCAAGGGTCTGGCGATTGGTTTTCTGATCATCGTGGTGGCCGCCTGTGTGGGAGCCTACATCGCGCTGCGGCTTATCAACAGCCGCCTGGAGCCTTCCGGACAGACCTGGCAGCCGCCGACGCCGACCGCCGCGGCCACCCTGTCTGGCACAGCCCATGCAGACTCCACGGCAGTGATCGTGCCCACGCCCGCAGCGCCCACCAATACACCCATTCCTCCCTCCCTCCCCACTCCGGCAGCCCAGCAAAGCCCCGACGCTTCTCCCACCCCCACCGTTGGCGGCCCGACGGCCACGCCGACGCCGGCGGGCGGCTACCGCTTTCTGCCCGTAGGTTCCCTGCGCCACACGGAGGGAGGCTGCCCCGGCCAGTACATCATGGGCATGGTACGGGATGCTCGCGGCCATCCCTTGGCCAACGTGCCGCTGCGCAGCACCGACCCCTGGGGCAACGAGGCGCTCGCCGCCACCAAGTCGAGCGCCAGCGAATTGGGCCGCTACGATTTCCCGCTCTTCCCGCCGTCGGACCTCTCCATCACCTACCGCGTGGTCGTGCTGGACGCAGCGGGCCGCCCAGCCAGCCCCGAGGTGTCGGTGCCGCACCATCACGAAGGGCCGGACAAGGACGCCAACTGCCACTGGCTCGACTGGCAAGCGGTAAACTGAAGTGCGTTGCACCTGCTGAGGTGCAACGCACTTTGAAGCCCGTCACATCGTCGGGCACATGCCCTCGGTGCTGCCACCACCGGGCAGTGGCGGAGGCTCGATCCCCTGCTCGCGCAGGAGATAGTTCTGCAGCAACACGTACGCCGCCCGCAGGTATTTCTGGTCAATCGGGCTGGGCTCCATAATCGCCCACCAGTACTGCTCCTCATCGTTCGGGTTGCCATCCTCCAGCCAGGCCAGATTGGGCATGGTGATGACGCTCATCAGCCCGACCCAGGGGCGCCAATGCTGCTTGGCGTATTCCAGAGCGCAGATCAGGTACTTGCCTTTCAGTTCCTCGGTGATGCCAGCATCCGCACCATGCCATTTGTAGGCCGGGTTGACGGGGTCCGTCGTCCAGCCAAACTCCAGGATGGCCACGCGCTTGTCCGCATCACCATATCTTTCCATCATCGCGCGGATGTCCTCCACGTGCCGGAAGGAGAAGAAGCGGTAGCCGCCGTAGCGTGGCTTGTCTGCCGCGGCGACGGCCGGATCCAGCTCCGGTGGGGCGGCGAATCCCGCCCCGTGCACGCCCAGCACGTCGAAGTAGCCATCGCTGTTGCCCCCCATGGCCTGATACATCGCCTCGTAGAAGACATCGTCGGGCATGGCTGTGGCGTCGTCGGTGCCCGTGGGCGCCATGCCGGCCGTGATGACGATGGCGTTGGGATCGGCCCTCTTGATAGCGTCATAGGCCTTCTTGAGCAGGGTCACGTACTCGCGAGGATTGGGCCGCTTGCCGCCCCACTCCCGCGCCAGGTTCGGCTCGTTCCACACCTGATAGGCCTGCACCCTGCCCTGATAGCGCGTGGCCATGTCGAAGAGGAAGTCGGCGAAATGGTCGGCGTTCGCCGGCGGCGACCCAGCCCACTGCACAGGATGCTCCGGGTCCATGCTGACGCGCGCCAGCAGCTTCAACCCCTTCTCGCCCACCAGTCGAACCGCCTCATCGGCCTTCTGCCAGTCCCGTGCCCCCTTGCCGGCGCCCTCGATCGTGTGCCAGTCAAAGGTCTGCTTGACCCAGGTGAAGCCCGCTTCCTGAATCAGGGTCAGGTCGCGGTCGGCGATTTCCGGCCGCCACCACAGGAAAGCCTGCACGCCGTAGTCGGGCGAGGACATGAAGGTGTCCATCGGCACGACGGTCATCAACGGTGTCGGGGATGGCGTCGGCGTCGGCGGTTCGGGTGTAGGCGTTGCCGTGGGCGCCGCCGGCGCGGTCGTGGGTTGTTTCGCGGGCGTCGCCGGCGGCACGGGGGTATCGGTAGCCACCGGCAGCGGCGTCCCCGTGGCCTGGGCGACCGCGGCCACCGTCTTGGTCGGCGTCGGCGTGGCACGGCCACGGCCGAAACAGCCGCTCAGCGCCAGCGACACGATCAGCAAAAGCAGCATTGCTGCAGGAAGTATTCTGCGGCGTGATGAAGTCAAGGTTTAATCCTCCCAAAAGGTTCGAGGGGCTGATGGATCTGAGGGGTCTGAGGCATCCCTTCCGTCCCCTCAGCCTTAGCCCCATCTCACAGAGCTATTTGGCCATGCCCTTCAAAGCATTGTACAC
>JACNHM010000348.1 GCA_014383605.1 Chloroflexota bacterium | reverse complement strand
TCTTGCCAGCGCCGGGAGGTCCCGAGACGATGATCAGAAGATTTTGGGACATGCCAAATCCTGTAAATATAACTAACCCTCGCCAACGTCCTCAACAGCCTCTCGTCTCCTGCCACGCCCGCAACACCTCGGCCACGCTCCAGGCCTGGGCTATGCAGCCACGCGGCGCGAAGGGCGGGTCGCCATCGAAGACTTCGCTGATGCTGCCCAAGCCGTGGTCGGCCAGGTGGTGGATGAGCGGCTGCAGGAAAGAGCGCGCCAACTCACGGTTGCCGTAGACGCGCAGGTGCGCGCTGACGAAGGGGCCGATCAGCCAGCCCCAGGCGGCGCCCTGGTGGTAGGCGGCGTCGCGCTGGAGTTGGTCGCCGCTGTAGTGGCCGATATAAGCCGGCTCATCCGCTGCCAGACTGCGCAGCCCGTGGGAGGTAAGCAGGCAGCGGGCGCAGGCGTCCACCACGGCGCGCTGTTGCTGGCTGGTCAGCGGGCTGTGGGGCAGGGAGACGGCGAACAGTTGATTGGGGCGCAGGGCCGGATCATCACCCTCTGGGCCGTCGAGTAGATCATAGCAATAGCCGGCCGTTTCGTTCCAAAAGCGAGCGAACCCAGCCCGCGCTCGTTCCGCCAGGGCCTCGTAGTCGTCGGCAGGCTCGCCCAGATGGCGCGCGAACTCGGCCATGCTGCGCAGGGCGTTGTACCACAGAGCGTTGATCTCCACCGGCTTGCCGATGCGCGGCGTGACCACCCAATCATCCACCTTGGCGTCCATCCAGGTGAGCTGCACGCCGGCTTCACCGGCGTAAAGCAGGCCGTCGTTTGGATCCAGGCGGATGTTGTACCGCGTGCCGCGCTGGTGCCATGCGATGATCTCCCGCAACACCGGGAAGAGATCGCACAGTAGGGCATCGTCGTTAGCTGCGGCGTGATAGGCGCGGATGGCTTCAAAGTACCAGAGGGTGGCGTCCACGGTGTTGTATTCGGGCGTCTCGCCCTCGTCCGGAAAACGATTGGGCAGCATGCCCTGATCCACGAAATGGGCAAAGGTGCGCAGTATTCGCGCGGCCACGTCGTAACGACGGGTGACCAGTGTCAGACCCGGCAGACTGATCATGGTGTCGCGGCCCCAGTCGCCAAACCAGGGATAGCCGGCGATGACCGAACGGCCACCTGTCCTGAGCTTGTCCTGATCCAAGTCGAAGGGCCCAGTCGAAGGATCGGGCTGGTCGGGCAAGGGGCGGCGCACGATGAATTGATCGGCAGCCAGCACCAGGTGCTGCACCCAGGCAGGCGCGTCGGTGTGGCCGCTCTGCGTCACCAATCGCTGTTCATACTCCTGCCGCTCGCCGTAGGCCGATGCACCATCCAGGCTCGGCGTCGCCTCAGTGCTGGCAACAATGGTGAGCGATTCGCCAGGATGCAACACGGCGCGAAAGTGGCCGGCGTAGAGGTTGTCGTCCAGGGCATCCAGCCCGCGACATTTCTCGACGCTCAGGAAGTAGTCCTGGTACCATTCGTGCTGGGGCGTCGCCTCGGCGCGGTCGCTCAGCCCTTCGACAAGCTCAGGACAGAGCAAGTAGAAGGGCACCGCCCCATCGAAGGCCATAACCCGCAGGCCGTGCGCTACTGGTTCAATGCGCATCTGCCAGTCACCGGCGTAGGTGTTGCTGTGATGATCCCGGTAATTGACGATGGCCTTGATGCTCAGGGCTAGCGGCGCGGTGGCTCGGCGCAGGTCGTAGCGAATGTAGGTCGTGTTGGCGCCGGGCTGCATCCAGACCCGCTTTTCCAGCAGGGCGTCGGCACAGGCAAAGGTCCACACCGGCGTCGTGCCTTCCAGGTGGAAGCGCTCCAGGTGATGGAAGCCGATTGGTTCTACCCCTTCCCATTCTCTGCCCTGCTCATGGCGGAGAGTTGAGGTGGGAACAGCCCAGCGGTTGGCGAACAGCGGATAGGCGTGGCCGTCGTAGGTGGCCGTCTCGTCCAGCTTGGTGAGCAAGAGAGTGCGCCCCAGCGGCGGCTTGAGGGCAGCGATGAGCAGGCCGTGGTAGCGGCGGGTGAGCAAGCCGGCCACGGTTCCCGATGCATAGCCGCCGATGCCGTTGGTCACCAGCCACTCCCGCCCGGTTGATAATGCCAGATTGCCACACACCTCACGGCCGAAATCAATCATGGCTCTTCACCTCCATATCTCTGGGTCTCCTCGGTTCACTTGTCGTTCTGATCAATCAAGATCGCTCGCGCGGGTGCGCCATCACTGCCGGCGATCTTGAGCGGCAGGCACACGAGCTGGTATACGCCTGGGGCAATACCGCTCAGATTCAACCCCTCCACCGCGATAACACCGGCGCGCAGTAGAATCTGGTGGGTGGGAACAGGCTCGTCGAAGGGCCCAACCGACAGATAATCAATGCCCACCAGCCTGACGCCGCGCTCCACCAGCCAGTGCGCGCCATCCTCTGTAATGGCGACAAAGTTCTCGTAAAACTCCCGCTCTCCGCGCACCCAGCGGTCGGAGTTGCGAGTGCGGAAGAGCACGCGCTCGGCGCCGGGCGGAATCGCCAGCTCTTCCAGTACATCCGCCGAGAGGGCGTCGGCTTCCAGCGCCTGTACGACCAGGGCCGGCCCTACCAGTATCTCCAGATCGAGGGCATCCACCCCCAATCCACCCGGAACGAAGTGGCAGGGCGCATCCACATGGGTGCCGG
>JACNHM010000025.1 GCA_014383605.1 Chloroflexota bacterium | reverse complement strand
GGCCGGGTTTGTCCGTATCAATGCGGTGGCTTTTAGCCTGGCTGTATCCGGCGGTCTGGAATGGCGACATCTCTGGGCTCCGGCGGTCTGGGCGGCCGTTTTTCTGGGCGTCCATCTGGTATTCGATCGCTTCCAGCCGCTGCGCGATCCGCTGCTGCTGCCGATCGTTGGGCTGCTTTCCGGTTGGGGGTTGGTGCTGGTGGACCGGCTGGCGCCCAGTTTTCTGGTGCGGCAGGCCATCTGGGTGGCAATGGGCGCGGGTGTCATGATGCTCCTGGCGCTCTGGCCGCGGCCGCACCCTGGCGACCCGGCCGGACTGCGCTGGTTGCGCCGCTACCGCTACACCTGGCTCTTGGCCGGCTTGGGCTTGCTGGGATTGACCCTTATAGTTGGTGTCAACCCGTCCGGTGCCGGACTGCGCCTGTGGCTCGGGGGCCGGCTGCCGATGATCGGACCGGTCCATTTCCAACCGTCAGAACTGCTCAAACTGCTGATGATAGTCTTCCTGGCCAGCTATATGGCGGAAAAGGAGGGGATGGTTCGGTTCCGATTTCAGAGGGTGGGCCCGCTCGCCATTGCCCGCCCACCGTTGGCATACCTGGCCCCTCTGCTGCTGATGTGGGGGGTCAGCTTGGTGTTGCTGGCCTGGCAGCGAGATCTGGGCGCCGCGGCCCTCTTTTTTGTCGTTTTCCTGATACTGCTCTACCTGGCCAGCGGTCGTTGGGAGGCGCTAGTCTCCGGTTTGGCGTTGCTCGTGGGGATGGCCATTCTGGCCTATCTGTTGCCGGTGGATGAGCTGAGCGTCGTGCGGCTGAGGGTGGATAGCTGGCTGAACCCCTGGCGCGACGCCCAAGGCAGCTCCTTTCAATTAGTGCAGTCACTGCTGGCATTGGCCTCCGGGGGTCTGATCGGGCAGGGAGTGGGGCAGGGTTTTCCGACATTTATTCCGGTGGTCCACTCTGATTTCGCATTTGCCGCCGCGGCCGAAGAATGGGGACTGTTGGGCGCACTGGCCATAGTCGTGTGTCTGGCGGTTCTCGTCTATCGAGGGCTCAGGCTGGCGCTCCTGGCCCGGCATCCGTTTTCGACCTTCCTGGCAGCCGGTATCGCATCGCTCCTGGGCGCTCAATCTCTCATCATAATGGGGGGCGTCACCGGATTGCTGCCCCTCACCGGGGTCACCTTGCCCTTTCTCAGCTACGGGGGTAGTTCGCTGTTGGTGAGTTCCATGATGGTGGGGTTGCTCATCAAGGTGTCTCGCGAGGTCGCCGCGGCCTAGGAGTCCGCTGAAAAACCCCCCTCTAGAGAAATCGCACTGGGCAAACATCCCACTTTCAGGCCAGGAAAGGCTGTTCCTGGGGACGACACCCGCGCAATTGCATGGTTCCTGAGCATTCTGTCCCACTTGCGGAGCCAGCCGGATTCACAAGGGGACTTTTTCAGTGCTCTCCTAGTACTACAACCTGACTTGTGATTTGTGCATATCGGCAAACCGTGCGACAATGGCCTCAACGCTGCTGAAGGAGGTGAGGCTCGTGAACACAGACGAAATCGATCGATATGTCGCTGAGTTTGAGACATTCCATGCCCGCTTCGCACACGCGTTTGTCCGGAGCGAGCCGCGAGAAGCATCTCGGCAGTACCTGCGTGGGCTGTTGGCACCTGTTCCGCGCAAGAACTGCTGGCAGATGGCGGAGGCGATGGGTCAGAAAGACCCACAAGCGATGCAACGGCTGTTGTTTGGTGCGCAGTGGGACGCGGACACCGTGCGCGACGATCTGCAGGCGTTTGTCATCGAGTATTTTGGAGAGGCGGACGGCATTGGTATTGTCGACGAGACCGGCTTTCTGAAGAAGGGGACCAAGTCGGTGGGTGTGAAGCGGCAATACAGTGGCACGGCTGGGAAGATCGAGAACTGCCAGGTGGGGGTCTTTCTGACGTACTGCAGCCGTCGCGGCTACACCTTCTTGGACAGGCGGCTGTACCTGCCGGAAGAATGGTGTCAGGACTGGGAGCGTCGCCGGGAGGCGCGTGTGCCGGACGAGGTGGTCTTTCGGACGAAGTCGCAGTTGGCGATCCAGATGCTGGAGCATGCCTGGGGGCGAGGCATGCCGATGGAGTGGGTGACCGGGGACGAGATCTACGGCGGTGACACCTGGTTTCGCGACCGGGTAGCCCAGGCTAGGAAGAAGTATGTGCTGGCCGTGTCGGCGAACACGCCGGTTTGGCGCGAGCGTCAGCCTGTAGTGGCACCCTGCAAGGGTCAGAGAGGGCGGCCCAGGAAAAGGGCGCGCCTGGCGAAGGGAGCCGCAGCTTGGAAACCCGTCTCGGCCGTGGCCGCTGCTTTGCCGTTTCAGGCATGGAAGCGACTGGCGGTGGGTCAAGGAGAAAAGGGACCGCGTATCTATCACTGGGCGCGAGTCCGCATCTTCGAGAAGCGCGGGGCTGTGCCTGGTCCGCAGGCCTGGTTGCTGGTGCGGCGCTCTATCACTGATCCGACGGAGCTGGCCTACTTCCTGTCCAACGCGCCGCGCAGCACCTCGTTGCGTACCCTGGCCGAAGTGGCTGGCGCTCGCTGGAGTATCGAAACCACCATCGAGGAAGGCAAAGGCGAGGCGGGGCTCGGCGGATATGAGGGCCGCTACCGGCACAGGTGGCAACGCCCTATCCATCTATCGCTCCTGGCCCCCGCGGTTTTTGCGG
>JACNHM010000213.1 GCA_014383605.1 Chloroflexota bacterium | reverse complement strand
CGAAGACGTCCACGACCCGCAGTCCGTGCGGCGATTCTACGACCTGCTCAAGGATCAAGAGGGCTACGACGCTGAAGGCCGTAGCTACGTTTACGGCATCCTCAGGAATCGTGTGCGCGGCATTGACGAAGTCAAACTTATGGACTACGACGCCAACGTCCGGCGTCACACCGACGCGCTCAACCGCCGCCGCGCCAGGCCGATCACGCTGAAATACTTCCAGGTCCTGACCGCGTTGATGACGGAGCATTACCTGGACCGCCTCGCCCATGATCCGGACGCCTTCCTCACCGACCTCAACGCCTTCGTGGTCGAACAAAACAAAGTGCGCGGCGGCCGTGTTATTTTCCCTGACTTCACATCCGATGATCTCAACAAGCTGGCTTTCTGGATGGCCACCGGCAGCGGCAAGACACTGCTCATGCATATCAACTACTACCAGTACCTGCACTACCGGCCAGATACGCCAGAGAACATCCTGCTGGTCACCACCAGCGAGGGCATGTCGGAGCAGCACATGGCCGAGATGGAGAAGAGCGGCATCCCCTGCCGGCGATTCGACGCTACCACGAACGACCTCTTCAGCGATAATCCCCGAACGGTCAAAGTCATCGAGATCCACAAGCTGGTCGAGGAGAAGACCGGCGGTGGCAAGAGCGTCAAGGTTTCACACCTTGAGGGACGCAACCTGGTCTTCGTGGATGAGGGGCACAAGGGAGCTGGCAGCGAGGCACAAGCCTGGCGGAACCGGCGGGCCGCGCTGGCTGAAACCGGCTTCACCTTCGAATACAGCGCCACCTTCGGCCAGGGCGTTGGCGGCGCGGGCGCCGACATCGAAGAGGAATACGGCAAAGCCATCCTCTTTGACTACTCTTACCCACGCTTCTACGAGGACGGCTATGGCAAGGATTACCGCATCCTCAACCTGGAGCACGACCTCGATCCGGCTCTGACCAATCGCTACCTGCTGGCCAACCTGCTCACCTTTTACGAGCAGACACGCTGCTACGCGGCGAATAAGCGGGCCTTCCACGACGGGTACAACGTTGAGCCACCGCTGTTGGTCTTCGTCGGCCACACTGTGACAGCCGGCAAAACCTGGTCAGGTTTGGGAGAAACAGACAAGCGCAGCCTATCCGACGTGCAGGAATTGGTGCTTTTCCTACATCGGGTGCTGCGGAACGAAGGCGGCTGGGCGCCGGCGGCCATTGACGACATTCTTAACGGGAAAGCTGGCCTGGAACGCGAGGACGACAGCGACCTCTTCGCCAACGCCTTTCGCACGCTCCGCAAAGACCATTTGGGCGGGGCGACGATCTATGCCGACATGCTGCGGCACATCTTCCACGCGACCACGTCGGCGGGCCTGCACCTGGTCAACCTCAAATCGGCCGAGGGCGAGATTGGACTGCGCGCCGGTGTTGCCGACCGCCTCTTTGGGCTGATCAACATCGGCGACGATGCCAACTTCCTCCGTCTGGCCGAGGAAAAGACTCCACAAATCGCTATCGAAGAGGAGCAATTCAGCGGCTCGCTCTTCCAGGCCATCAACCAACAAGATTCGCCCATCAACGTTCTGGTTGGCGCCAAGAAGTTTATCGAGGGTTGGGATTCCTGGCGCGTCTCGACCATGGGCCTGATGAACATTGGGCGCGGCGAAGGGCCGCAGATCATTCAGCTTTTCGGGCGCGGCGTGCGCCTGCTGGGTAAGGCCCGCTCCCTCAAGCGCTCCGAGGCTCTGGATGGTGATCATCCCGATAACCTTCCCCGGTTGGAGACTCTCAACATCTTCGGCGTGCGGGCCAAGTACATGGCTCAGTTCCGTGATTACCTGGCCGAAGAGGGCATAGACACCGAGGAGCGGGAGACGGTGGTCATCCCGACGGGTCCGGGTGCGGATTTCAAGGGTAAGGGGCTGCTGGTCATCCGGCCGAAGATCGAGACGGCGTTCGAGGACGCGGTGCGTTTAGCGCTGCAATTGGACAGGGCTTGCCAGCCGACCATAGACCTGACGCCACGAGCGCAAGTGTTGGTATCTGAGGGCCTCTTGCGGGAGAAACCGGAATTCCACTTGCCGCGAGATGCACAAGCACTGTCAGCAGACGTACTGGAGTTGTTCGATTGGAACCGGCTCTACCAAGAGGTCTGGCGCTTCTCCACCGCGCGCGGCTACCGCAACTTGGCGTTGGATCAACGTGTGCTGTGGCGCGTCCTGGAGGAGATACACTACCAGTTACAGTGCCCGCCAGCCATGCTGGAAGTTCGCTCGTTTGCGGACGTGGACAGGCTGGAAGAGATCGCGTTGATGATCCTGCGCAAGTACGTCGAGCAGTACTACACCCGTGCCCATCGCCTGTGGGAGCGGGATCAGTTGATTTACCAAACACTGGACGAGAACGACGAAAACCTCATCGGGGCCTACGAAGCCCAGGTGAAGCGTTCGGCCACAGAGTTTCTCCAAACACTCCGTGAGATGCGCGATGATCCGGCTCTTTATGCGGGAGATGATGGTTTACCTGACAGAGTTCACTTCGACCGCCATCTCTATCTTCCACTGCTCCTGGAAGACATGAGTGCTGCGCAAGTGGTCAAATACTCTCCTCCTGGGCTCAATGTTGGCGAGCGCCATTTCGTGAAGAGCCTACGTGCATATTTCGAGGCCGATGAAGGCCAGGCTCTTCTGGAAGCGCATAACCGTGAGTTATTC
>JACNHM010000272.1 GCA_014383605.1 Chloroflexota bacterium | reverse complement strand
TGCTCCTGTGCTCCCTTGCTCCCTTGCTCCCCTGCACCTCTGCTCCCCTGCTCCCCTGCTCCCCTGCTCCCCTGCCCCCCTGCTCCCCTGCTCCCCCGCTCCCCCGCTCCCCTGCTCCTCTGCTCCCCCGCTCCTTTGCGCCCCCGCTCCCATACTCCCACACGCTCAATTGTCAGATCCCGCCAAAGTGTGGTAGAATGCAGCTACGATGAACGCTTTGTTGATCCACAATCCCGCGGCGGGGATGTACGGCCATCGCTGGGGACTGCGCCGGGCGGTGGAACGCTTGAAACAGCACGGCTGGCAGGTCACCTGGCGAACGACGGAGAAACCGGCCGACACAGCGGCCTGGGCTCGCCAGGCCACGGCCTCCGACTACGACGTGGTCATCGTCGCCGGCGGCGACGGCACCATCGGGCAGGTGGCGGATGGGTTGGCCGGCAGCGACATTGCGCTGGGCATCTTCCCCCTGGGCAGCGGCAACGTGCTGGCCCGCGACCTGGGGCTGCCGAAACCCGGCACGCTGCACCCCTTCGCCCTGGAAGATGCCGCGCAGTTGCTCCTGGACAGCGTGCCGCGCCGCGTCGACCTGGGCTGGGCCAACGGCCATCACTTCTTCTCCTGGGCTGGCGTTGGCCTGGATGCCGAGATCATCAGAGGACTTGAAACCCAACGGCAGGTGAAGCGGCGGCTGGGTCTGGTGGGCTTCCTCGTCTTCGTCGTTCTGACCCTGCGCACCTACGCCGGCACGCGGGCCACGGTGCTCATTGACGGCCACCGCGTCACCAGCCGCCTGATCCTGGCCCTGGCCAGCAACATTGGGCTGTATGGACGCTACTTCCACATCGCGCCCGCCGCCCGCCTGAATGATGGCCTGCTGGACGTATGCTTCTTCCACGGCCAAGGCGTTCCCGTCATCTTCTACCATGCCTTCACCGTCCTCCTGCGGCGTCACATCGGCAATCCCCGCGTCAGCTACTACCAGGCCCGCCGCGTGGAGATCGAGACCTCCCAGCCCATGCCCGTGCAACTGGACGGCGAGCCCTTCGGCACCACGCCACTGCGCATCGAAATCAGGCCCCAAGCGCTGACGCTGCTCCTGCCGCCGAAGCTGGCGGAGGATCGATTTGTTAAACGATACGCTGAACGCAAGTGAAAGAAGCACTTGTCGCACGAGCGTAAGGCGTAAAACGTGAAGCGGGTTACGTTTTACGCTTTGCGTTTTACGCCCCATCCGCCTCGGTGGTGATGATCGTCATCTGCTCGTCGTGTACGTCATCATCGGGTTGGCGTTCTTTTACCTGCCAAGGTGACAAGAGGGTGTTGATAAGCAAGGTATCCCGACATGCATGATTTTCGAACTGACCCTCCCCTCCGACTGGCACGTGGTGCTGAGAAGGAGCTGATCGCTGTAGGGATTCCATTCACCGTCGCCCTGGTCGCGTCTGTCGCCCGCCCGGGTCTCTACACCTTCCTTCCGGCAGGGCTATTGACCGCTCTCATGGCGCTCCTCCTGTACTTCTTCCGCGACCCGGTCCGCACCCCAGAGGCAGGCGAGGGACTGTTCCTGTCTCCGGCTGACGGGCGGGTGGTGGAGGTGCGGCGGCTGCACGAACCACGCTTCCTGGAAGGAGAAGCGGTGAAGATCGGCATCTTCATGTCCTTGCTCGACGTGCACGTCAACCGGGCACCGGTGGAGGGGCGGGTGGCCTTGGTGGAGCACGTCTCCGGCCAGTTCCTGCAAGCCTTCCGGCCTGAGGCATCCGAGGTCAATGAGCACAACCTGGTCGGCCTGGAGAGCCGCTACGGGAGGGTGCTGGTCAGGCAGGTCGCCGGCATCATGGCCCGCCGGATCGTCTGCCGGGTGCGCCCCGGCCAGAGACTGCAGGCGGGGGATCGGTTGGGAATCATCAAATTCGGATCGCGGGTGGACCTGTACCTGCCGCAAGGAGCGGAGCCTGTCGTCCGGGTGGGAGACCAGGCCTGCGCGGGAGTGACGGTGGTGGCGCGATGGCGGGGAGAGAAGATCGGATGAATGATTCACTGCGCAGGTTGCTGCCCAGTATGGTCACCTTCGCCAGTCTGGTCTGCGCCTTCTCGGCGGTGATGCTGGCGATGCACGATGAACTGACAGAGGCCAGCGTCTGCATCCTGGCCAGCTATCTGCTGGATGCCCTGGACGGCGCAATCGCGCGGCGGCTGGGGGTCTCCAGCGCCTTCGGCCTGCAGTTGGACTCCCTGGCAGACATCGTCGCCTTTGGAGTAGCACCCAGTGCACTGGTCTACCAGTACCTGCGGGAACTGACCCTCAGCCCGGCGGTCATGTGGGGCGCGTGCGCGGGGTATGTGGTTGGCGGCGCCTTCCGGCTGGCCCGCTTCAACCTTCTCCCCGCCAAACACTCCCACAGCGAGAGTCTGGGGCTCACCATCTCTACCTCTGGAGCGACCCTGGCGCTCTGCGTGCTCTCCAACCGCACGTACGACCACCGGCTGATCCCCGCTGTTCTCTTCCCGGTGCTGGTGGTGGCCTTGACCCTGCTGATGGTGAGCCGCATCCGCTACCCTGCGCTGGCCTCCATCCTGCAGCGACGCCGGTGGAGTCTATCGGGTCTGGGCGTCGCGGCTGTACTGTCCATCTGGCTCTCCCCCCAACTGGTCTGCCTTGGTGTCACCAGCGGCTACGTCTCCTTCGGCCTGGCCCGGGCTGCCTACGAGCTGATCCGCTGAGCTGATTGATTTGATGAGGAAGCGCGTATGAAGGTTACACCAGTGCAGCGTTTCCAAGGCCGGGGGCTCTCCACCTGCGTCGCGCTGGTGCGGTGCACCGCCCGCTACCGGGTGAGGGGGCGAGAGCACGTGGATCGAGTCCGCGCCTCCGGGCATCCCCTTATCGTCGCCGCCTGGCACGGGATGACGATGATGCTCTTAGGTTATCTCACCGCCCAAGAGGATGCCAGCCAGTACGTGTTGATCGTCCCCGATGATTCCAGGGGGGCGGTCTTGAGCGATTTGACGCGGCGGCTGGGAGCCGCCGCCTTCGCCATTTCGATGGAGGCCCATTCGATGGTGGCCGCCCGCCGTCTGCTGACACTGATCCGCCAAATGAAACAGGGCAAGAACCTCTACCTCAACCCCGATGGTCCCGACGGCCCTTCCCACGAGCCCAAGGAGGGCGTCGTCTTCATCGCCCACAAGGCCGGGGCGCTGATCGTGCCCACCGGAGCCTTCACCGCCACCGGCTACCGTATTCCCCGCTGGGATCGCTACGTTGTCCCCTTCCCCTTCAGCCGCATCGCCGTCGTCCTGGGAGAGCCGCTGGAGGTATCCTCAAAGGCCAACCTGGATCAGGCACGGGCGGTCTTGCGGGAGCGGCTCAACGAGGTAGAGCGGGCGGCAGAGGAGTTGTACCGCCTGGGGGACTGAGATTATGACACAGGCTCTAAGGCCGGTTTCGGGCCGTCAGCTTTGCTCTCTCTCAGAATCGGCAGGGTTTCTTGGAGGCGACCTTCGCGCTTTTCGTGGCCTTTCGCGGCCTTCGTGTATGGAGGTGACGTGACATGACAACAGCAGTTCGGGAACGCACTCGATTGACCTTGGACATCCCGCCAGAGATGAAGCGTCGCCTGCGGTTGCTCAGCACGCAACGCGATCTCTCCATTCGCCAGTATGTGCTCAGGGTACTCGAAGATCAGATGCGGCAAGACCTGGCCGCCCTGGCCGAAGAGGAGGAGTTCCTGGCTCTGAACGGTCGCTCAGACCCTGCGCTGGCGGCCCTGTGGGATAACGAAAAGGATGCCGCTTATGACCGATTATAGGCAAGGGGACGTGGTTCTGGTGCGTTTCATCTTCACCGACGAAAGGGGGGCCAAGCGCCGCCCCGCCGTGATCCTCAGCAGCGAGAACTACCAGAGCGGCCGGCAGGAAGCGATCGTCGCCGCCATCACCAGCAACGTGGATCGCCTGCTGGTCGGTGATCACCTCATTGATGGCTGGCGGGAGGCTGGCCTGCTTTTCCCCTCGGTGGCCACGGCCATCGTTCGCACCACCAAACAGGCCATGATCGAACGCAAGCTGGGGGCTATGCCAGTAGCGGATACGTGGGCAATCCAGAATCAACTGCGACAGGTGCTGGGGCTTTAGTGCCTATCCGAAAAAACGGAAGAGCCGACATCCTGTCGGCGGCTGGGAGCCGCCTCTGCAGACTTCTCGGATAGGGTTCTAGCAACAGTCGAAATGATAAAATGATACAGGGAATTGGGGAGCGTCTGGCCTTTGCTGCTGGCATGGCCCGGGGCTGAAACCGTCGGGCTGAGAGGGCTAAGCCCCCTTCGACAGGCTCAGGACAGCGCTTCGGGTTGGGAGTATCTGTAGCCCCACCCTCAGACCCATCAGCCCCTTTGGTACCCATTATGCCCAATCACATCTACTCCGTCTCCCAACTCACCGCTTACGTCAAATCCGTGTTCCAGATGGACCCCCTCCTGCAGGCCCTCTGGATCGAGGGCGAGGTGTCCAACTTCAACCGCGCCGCGTCAGGCCATTGCTACTTCACGCTGAAGGACGAGCGGGCGGCGCTGAATTGCGTCATGTGGCGCTCGCAAGCCGACCTTCTGACGGCCCTGCCGCGCAACGGCGAGGCCGTGCTGGCTCACGGCACCATCTCCGTTTATGAGCAGCGGGGCATCTACCAGCTCTACGTGGACATCTTGCAGCCGGCCGGGCTGGGGCGGCTGTATCTGGAGTTCGAGGCGCTCAAGCAAAAACTGGCCGAGGAGGGACTCTTCGACGAGGAGCGCAAGCGGCCGCTGCCACCGCTGCCGCGGCGCATTGGCGTGGTCACCTCGCCCGGGGCGGCGGCGCTGCGAGACATCCTGCGCACGCTGAGCGTCCGCTACCCCCTGGCCGACGTCCTGCTGGCGCCCACGCTGGTGCAAGGGGCCGACGCCCCACCGCAGATCGTCGCCGCGATCTCGGCGCTGAACCGCTGGTCGGCGGAGCGAGAGCCGCTGGACGTGATCATCGTCGCCCGCGGCGGCGGCTCGCTGGAAGAGCTGTGGGCTTTCAACGACGAACGGGTGGCGCGGGCCATCGCCGCTTCGGCCATCCCCATCATCAGCGGCGTAGGCCACGAGACCGACTTCACCATCGCCGACTTCGTCGCCGACCGGCGCGCCCCGACGCCCACGGGCGCTGCAGCTGCCGCCGTGCCCGACGGGCGGGAATTGGCCATGCTGGTGCGCGGCCTGTGGGCACGGATGTCGGAATTGGTGATCGGGCAGATGGCGGCCAGGCGGGATGCGTTGGCCGGACGGGAGCGGGCCTTGGCCCGCAACTCGCCGCTGCAACTGCTGGCCGGCTATCGCCAACGGGTAGATGAGCTGAGCCGGGCGGCCGCGCGGGCCTGGAGGCATCAGTGGACACTGTGGCAAGAGCGGCTGGCGGGTCTGCGCGGGCGGCTGCAGGCCATCAGCCCGCTGGAAGTGCTGGCGCGGGGCTACGCCATCGTGCGGCATGGTGCGACGGGAGAAGTGGTGCACGGCGTGGCGCAGGTGGCGGCCGGCGATGCCATCGCCGTGCGCGTGCAGGATGGAGAATTCGAGGCGGAGGTTAGATAGCAGATGACTGACGAACATCTCTCTTTCGAGAACGCTTTCCAGGAACTGCAGGAGACCGTCCGCAAGCTGGAGGCCGGTGGGCTGACGCTGGAGGAATCGCTGGCCCTCTTCGAGCGGGGCACGGAACTGGCAACGCTGTGCAACGAGCAGCTCGACCAGGCCGAACTGCGCGTGCGGCAACTCCTGCCCGCGCCCGACGGCGACGTCGAGGCCATGCCTTTCGAGGACTGGGAGCCAGAAGCGGGGGCGGAGTTCCCATTTAGAGTGAGGGGGAAATGATGGTCGTGACACGAACGATCCAACTGCACACCCGCGGCAACGCCGACATGCTGGATATCACTCAGGAGGTGGCCCGCGAGGTGCAGGCGTCGGGGGTCAGCTCGGGCATCGTCACCGTTTTCGCCCCCAGCGCCACCAGCGGCCTGACGACGATCGAGTACGAAGCGGGCGCCCTGGCCGACCTGAAGCGGGTCTTCGACGAGGTGGCGCCCGAGGATCGCGACTACCGCCACAACCTGCGCTGGGACGATGGCAACGGGCACGCGCACGTCCGGGCAGCGCTGCTGGGGCCTTCGCTCACCGTGCCCTTCAGCGAGGGCCGGTTGCTGCTGGGCACCTGGCAGCACGTGACCTACATTGACTTCGACAACCGCCCTCGCCAGCGCGAACTGGTCTTGCAGATCCTGGGAGAATAAAACGTAAAGCGCAAAAGGGCGAGGTCGCGCCTACGCTTTACGTTTTACGCATTACGTTTCACGACCTGCTCCTCGAAAGCCTGCAAGGCCTCCTGCAACTGCTCCTGCCGCACGGCGACGGTCAGGTCGCCCCGCGTGCGCTCCACCACACCCCGCACCATGTCCGAGATGCGCCGCAGGCCGCCGGTGATGGCGTCGGGGAAGTCCACGGTCATCAGCAGGCTGTAAGCCTCGTCCATGATCTGCAGGAAGGGCTCGCCCCGGGCCACTTCACCCCGCCGGATGAGGTTGAGCACGTGCCGCCGCAGTTCGGCGGCCGCTTCCCCCACGCCCTTGAGGTAGGCCGTGTAGGGCACGTCCAATTCCTGCGGCTCCGGCAGCGGCTGCCCGGTGATCCAGGCGAAGGTAATGTGCGCTTCGGCCAGTTCCTTGAGCGCATCCAGGGTATAGCCGGTGTGGTAGAGATCCGGGTGATCTTGCAGGTCGGCGATCATCTCCGCCGCCGCGGCGCGAGCCGTGGCCAGTAGCTCGGAGGCCTGATCGTATTCGCCCCGATGGGTGGCACGGATGCTGTGGGCGCAGTAGCGGATCAGCTCGCGGGAGCGCTGCAGGGTGGCATCCCGCACTGCGTTCTTGGCCGTGAGTTCCTCCCGCGCCCGCTCCACGATGGCTGTCAGTTGGTCCATGATACTCACTCCCGATGCACGAAGCCCAGCGGCCGCTCGCGGGCTTCCAGTTCCTCTGGGGCGATCTTGATCTCGCCGAACCGCTTCTCGTACTTCTCCAGGTTATCGCCCAGGGCCTTGTGCAGCGCCTTGGCGTTCGTCGGCGTCATCAGGATGCGGGCGTACACCTTGACCTTGGGCACGTTGGGCAGCAGGCGGGCGAAGTCAATGATGAGTTCCGAGGCCGAGTGGTTGATGATGGCGAAGTTGGCGTAGATAGCCTCCAGGTCGGCAGGCAACTCCACGTTGAGCTGGCGGGTGCTCGTCGCTTTCTGAGCCATGATAGACCTCCGATCTTGTGCGAATGGACTGAACAGCGGGTTGGCCTGAGTGTACCCCAAAACCGGAGGACTGTCAATACCGTGCAGCGACCACGCGCCGATTTGCCAAACGGGAGAAGTGTGCTATAATCTGGCCGCAATCGGGCGGTTAGCTCAGCTGGCCAGAGCGCTAGCTTGACATGCTAGAGGTCACAGGTTCAAGTCCCGTACCGCCCATTATCGCTACCACGGCTGATCAAGTTTCGTCAGCCGTGGTTTGTTTTTACGCCTTGTAGCCTCCCTGCGCAAATCGAGAGCGCATGTAGGCATAGGCCAGCCCCAAGAGGCGTTGCTGTAAGTAGGTATCGTAATACGTGACTGTACAGACACCGTGATAGTTGCCTGTTAGCTGTGCTGCACGCGAACGCGGATCGAATTGAGTCTTGATGAACCGATTGAGTGAGCACTCCAACTGTTGGCTCCACCAGAGCTTCAACTGCTGTTCAATGGGCCTGGCAGACTCGACCAGGTTTAGACGAAAAGAAAGGCGACTCGTATCAACGCCATAAATGCGCACAAGTGCCCAAACGAAGTAGCGTAGAATACTCGCGTCTGTGCTGGCCAGTTGGACTCTGTTTCCAGACTTCGAACCCTCGCCCAGGTAAAGCATCGCCAACGCCAATTCATCCACTGCTCTTTCATCCGGCAGTGCAGCGGTCACATCTACCCCGCCTTGATACGCTTTCTGGCGAGCCCGTGCATGTCGCTCCCAGTTGATCGGCAAAGCACGAGCGGCAAAGGTCGCCCTATTGGCCCTCAAACGCTCCTGCAAACGCGCTTCGTGCTCCGGCTTCAAGGAAATATCGCGCAACCAGTAGGATAGGGTACTTTTGCTGACGCCGGTTCGGGCAGCGATTTCGTTGTAGGATAGCCCTTCCTCGCGCCGCAGCCTCTCAGCTTCCTGGCGTTTCTTTGATTTGGCACGCATCTTGGACCTCCGATCAATGTATTATACGCATTATACAACACATGTTTCAATCAGGCAAATCACTCATTTGACAAATTTCTCAAGTTGGCTATAATGAGGGCAATTGAAGAGCTACAACGCGTTGACCAGGACGAGTAAGCGGCAGAAAGCGTCAGAGAGTGCGGGGCACTGGCTGCAAGCCCGCATCGCCGAAAACCACTGAAAACCCCCTGGGAGTGGGCCCCTCAAATCGTAGCAGCGAGAGTATGGGACTCCGGCTGGCCCCGTTAGCGGCTCAAGAGATGGTCTGCCGTGGGCTCAATCGGCTGCATCGGCTGACCAAGTTGGGTGGAACCGCGTGGCAACCCCTCGCCCCAATGGGTGAGGGGTTTTGTGTTGAGAGGCATGTGATGTGTTTGCTCGTGGCGGACAGCCATGTCCGCCACTCAGCCGCTGGACGTGACCGTCCAGCGAGAGCAAACATGCTTGAAAGGGGGTGGTCGCCGTGTTCGGCGGTATGACCCGAAGGTGTACTCCGTGTTGCGTGCTACGTTGAACCTGAAACCTGAAACCTGAAACCAACAGCATGAGGTGTGAAATGGCTGAGAAAAACAACCACAACGAGGACTTCTTGCACCAACTGCGCCACTCCACGGCGCACGTCATGGCCCAGGCCGTGCTGGAGATGTTCCCCGAGGGGAAGATCGCCATCGGGCCGCCCATCGAGGATGGCTTCTACTACGACTTCGACCTGCCTCGCTCGCTGACGCCGGAGGACCTGGAGGTCATCGAGCAACGCATGCGAGAGGTGATCGGCGGCAACCATCCTTTCCTGCGGCGGGATCTGAGCCCAGGCGAAGCCAAGGCGCTCTACGCCGACCAACCCTACAAGCTGGAGCTCATTGACGGCATCGTCGCCGGCGGCGTGGACGAGTACGGCGAGAAGGTCGAGGGCGACGTCGTCCTCTCCACGTACAAGCACGACGCCTTCGAGGATCTCTGCCGCGGGCCGCACGTGGACGGCACAGGACAGATCCCCGTGGATGCCTTCAAGCTGCTGAGCATCGCCGGGGCCTACTGGCGCGGCGACGAGCGCCGCCCCATGCTGCAGCGCATCTACGGCACGGTCTGGCCCCACAAGGCCGAGCTGGACGACTATCTGCACAGGCTGGAAGAGGCCGAGCGGCGCGATCACCGCAAGCTGGCCTATCAGCTTGACCTCTACTCCACGCACGAGGAGGCCGGCGCCGGGCTCATCTACTGGCACCCCAACGGGGCGCGCATCCGCCACGAGATCGAGACCTTCTGGCGGGAGGAGCACTTCAAGGGCGGCTACGATCTCGTCTACACGCCGCACATCGGCAAGGCCGACCTGTGGCAGACGAGCGGGCACCTGGAGTTTTACAGCGAGGGCATGTACGCGCCGCTGACCATTGACGAGCAGGAGTACTACCTGAAGCCCATGAACTGCCCCTTCGCCATCCTGATCTACAACTCACGGCGGCGCAGCTACCGCGAGCTGCCCTTCCGCTGGGCCGAGCTGGGCACGGTCTACCGCTACGAGCGCAGCGGCGTGCTGCACGGGCTGCTGCGGGTGCGCGGCTTCACCCAGGACGATGCCCATCTCATCTGCCGGCCCGACCAGATGCCGGAGGAGATCCTGCGCGTGCTGCGCTTCAGCCTGCACATCCTGCGGGCCTTCGGCTTCCAGGAGTTCAACGTGGAGTTGAGCGTGCGCGACCTGGACACGATGGAGAAATACGCCGGCCGGGACGAGGAGTGGCGCATGGCCGAGGCCGCGCTGCTGGAAGCGCTGGAGATCGAAGGCCAGCCCTACAAGCGCATGGAGGGCGAAGCGGTCTTCTACGGGCCGAAGATCGACATCAAGGTCAAGGACGCCCTGGGCCGGAGCTGGCAGCTCAGCACGATCCAGTTCGACTTCAACCTGCCGGGCCGCTTCGACATGACCTACGTCGGCGAGGACGGCAAGGAGCATCGCCCCTACATGATCCACCGCGCCCTGCTGGGCTCGCTGGAGCGCTTCTTCGGCGTGCTCATCGAACACTACGGCGGCGCCTTCCCCGTCTGGCTGGCCCCCGTCCAGGCGCGGCTGATTCCCATCGCCGACCGGCACCTGGACTTCGCCTGCCAGGTGCAGAAGGAACTGGCGGCGGCCGGCCTGCGGGCTGACGTGGACGCGTCGGGCGAGCGCATGCAGGCCAAAATCCGCGATGCCCAGTTGCTGAAGATCCCCTACATGCTCGTCGTCGGCGACCGTGAGGCGGAAGCGGGGGCGGTGAACCTGCGCCTGCGCACGGGCGAGAAGCGCGGCGCGCTGGCAGTGCCAGACTTCGTCGCCCTGGCCCAGGAAGCCGTCGCCTCCAAACGCCCCATCTGATCACGAAAGACACAAAAGGAACGAAAGACACGAAAGCGCCAGGCTTCCCGATCTGGAGCGCACTTACGGCAAGGGGCGCTGGCGGAAGATGAAAGGCATAGCAACTGTGCAACTCGCAGACGGTACAATCTGCGAAGCTGAGATACACTGGTTTGAAGCGCACGGCATAGGTCGTAAGGATTTCAAAATCAAGAGGGTGATTCAATGAGTGCTTTTGTGATCTGCATCAGTAACGATAGCAATCCGGCAAGCCTGATCCTGGGCAAAGTCTACCGCACACTGTCAGATGTAGAGGCGGAAATGCACAACATGCTCCGCGTCATTGACGAGGACCAGTCAGAGCCTGATGGCTATCTCTACCCGGCGTCAATGTTTGCACCCATCGAGCTGCCGGAAGTGGCGGAGCGGGTGCTGGTGACAGCTGGTGTCTGGGCGTGAGCCGCGTTATATGACGACGGGGAAATCACCGGTATCTGCGACAGATGTCATAGGGATTCAAACTGAGGAAAAGATGCTTATCAACCTGACCGTTCAAGCCTTACAAAAGAGCCAGGCCTCCGCTGGGGGACTGGCTCTTCCGCGTATGGATTGTTACTCGACGTTTACGTTTTACGTTTCACGTTTTACGCCGCCAACCTATGCCGGCTCCGCATCAGCTCCAACAACCGCGGCATGGCCACACTGTACAGCCAGTAGAGCGGGCGGGAGATGGCGAAATCCCAGGCCCCGATGCGCGGCACAAACTCGCCGCCAAAGCCGGCCTTGAAGCGGTACACACCCCACAGGGGATCGTCTTCGTCCAGCACATCAGGCGCCCCCCACCAATCGTAGGTCGTGCAGCCCTGCGCTTTGGCCCAGCGCATCGCCTCCCATTGCAACAGGTGGTTGGGCATACGTTCGCGGTGGCGGTCCGTCGAAGCGCCGTACATGTACCAGACCATGCGAGCGAAGCAGAAGAGGATCAGTCCCGCCACCGGCTCTCCCTCCACCTCCGCCAGCAGCAGATGAGCCATCTCCGCCCGCATGAAGGTCTCCCACACGCTGCGATAGTACTCGAAGGGCCGGATGAGGAAGCCGTCTCGCCGGCTGGTCTCGGCGTACATTTCATAGAAGGGCAGCAACTCTTCCAGCCTGCCGGAGCGCACCGTCACACCCCGCCGCGCCGCCAGCCGCACGTTGTAGCGGGTCTTCGATTTCATGCCCGCCAGCAACGCCTCCTCGTCCAGCGTCAGATCCGAAAGCAGCGTGTTGCGGAACTGGATCTGCTCACGGGAAGCGAGCCAGCCCCGCCGCTGCAGAAGCTGTGTGAAGGCAACCCCCGCCTCCGTGTCGGCCCGCACATCGGGATCAATCTTCACGAAAATGACCCTTGCCCGCCGTGCTTCCTGTTCCAGGCGCGCCAGCACCACCTCGGCCAGCGACAGATCGGCGGTGTCCAACGCCGGGCCTTTGGGCACGTAGGCCACGGCCAGCGGCAGGCGCGGGAGTTGACGGCGCAGCAAACCGGCCGCAGCCTGCGGCTCGCCGCTCAGTTCCTCGAGAAACAAGAGTCGCCGCGCCGTCCAGCCAACCTGGACCTTCGTCTCGCCCCACTCGTACGTTTGCAGCACGTGCGCTCCGGACAGCGTAGCCAACGCCTCGTTCCACCGCTGCCCGTCGCGCTCGACGATGATCTTAACCACAGATTTCACCGATTGCACAGAAGGTGACCTTATCTGCGTCTGCCGAGACAAACAGAAGCACCTGACCATCTCAGGTGCTTCGACAGAATCGAGCATGGGGCCAAGCCTCGGTTCACTGCCCCTCTCCCTGCAATTCGCCTTCTTCCTGCTCTTGTCTGGCCTTCTCCGCGATGGCTACCGTGAACCCCCGAAACCTCTGCAGCAGCGGCAGGTCGTTTTGCAGGTAGTGGTACATCCTTGCCGGATCAATGTCCCAGTACAGGTGCACGAGGCGGTTTCGCAATTGCACCATCTGGACCATCTTCTCCGCGTAGTCGGGCTCCAGGTATCCAGCTTCCGCCAGCACGCGGAACACATCCCGACGCTGTGTTGGCCGCCCCAGACCATAAGCAGCCAGCAAATGACTGGCAATGTCGGTACAGCATTCGATGGCGACCTGCATGTAGCGCTCGCAAGAGCCCTGGACCAACTCGTCGGCCTGATACTCTTCCGAGGAATAGCCCTGGAGCCCTTGCAGCTTGAGCAGCAGGTCATCCAACTTTGTCAAGCGCTGCGTGATACTCTTGACGTTCAACATCGCTGAAACGCTCCTTGATCCTGGCCAGCAGGTAGCGATCGTACTCCTCATCATACTTCTTGAAGTCCCAGTATCGCGTCATGACGGCCACCTCGAAGTCGGTTCTTGCCGCCTCGTCGTTGCTCAACAGAAGTTCGCCCGCGGCGATGACCTCGAACTGGAAGGGCAAAGGGGCGGTGTTCAAGACCACCAGGTCTACGTCGCTGCTCTGCAACACATCGCAGACGGCGACGGCAAGCTCGTCTTCGACCGCCCACAACCATTCCTGGTTGTTGCCCCCATCGCGCAGCAGAACGGCGATGTCCACGTCGCTCAGGGCATCGGCCGTGCCGCGGGCCCGTGATCCGAACAGATAGGCCGCAACGACATCCTTATCGCGATCTCGGACAGAGGCGGCCAGAGCAGCCCATTGAGCGTCAAGGTTGTGCTCTTCCATGGTGACTTCCCTTCACTCTTCCGGTATTCTCAGC
>JACNHM010000359.1:10410-13395 GCA_014383605.1 Chloroflexota bacterium | reverse complement strand
TGATTCTAACACTTAGGGTGTAGAATGGGAGTGGAGATCGGGGAAACCGGTCTCGTTCGTGTGCTAAACTCAATTCAGCAACTCAAGGAGGTGTGAACATGGCCAGGTGTCTTGTGCGTTGGGAACCGCTGCGCGATCTGGTGTCGCTGCGCGATGCCATGGATCGGCTGTTCGAGGAAGGCTTCGTGCAGCCGTGGGGCCGCTGGTCTGGCGCGGCGGAAGAGGGCTTTCTCGCCGTAGACGTCTACGAAACCGCAGACGCGGTGGTCGTCGAGGCCCCGCTGCCGGGCGTCAAGCCGGAGAACGTGGATATCAGCATCACCGGCGATACGCTGACCATCAAGGGCGAGACCAGGTCCGAGGAGAAGGTGGAACGGGAGAACTACATCCGTCAGGAGCGACGCTACGGTTCTTTCTGCCGGGCTGTGGCTCTGCCTGATGGCCTGGACAAGGATAAGGCCGAAGCGGGCTTTGAGGACGGCGTGCTCACCATCACCTTCCCCAAGTCTGAGGAAGTGAAGTCCAAGAGCATCAAAGTCAAGGTGAAGAAGTAAGGACAAGGATTAAGGAGCGTGACATGGCAAGGAGAGTAACCTACTGGCAGCCGATGCGGGATATGATCACCCTGCGTCAGGCGATGGACCGGCTGTTTGATGAGGGCCTGGTGCGGCCGGAATGGGCAGAGCAGCGGGAGAGAGCCGCCCGCCTGCCGCTGGACGCCTACTCCACGGAAGAGGAAATCGTGATCCTGGCCTCGCTGCCTGGCGTCAAGCCGGAGGATGTGGAGATCACCATCGAAGGTGATACGCTGAACATCAAGGGCGAGATCCCCGAGCCGCCGGCGAACGTGGACTACATCTTGCGAGAGCGGGGTTTCGGCCCCTTCACTCGCACGTTGACCTTCAACATCCCCGTGCAGGCGGACAAGGCCGAGGCCAGCTTCAGGGATGGCCTGCTGACTCTGTCTGTCCCCAAGGCGGAAGAGATCAAGCCGCGGACCATCAAGGTCAAGACAAGTAAGAGTGGTGACACTCAGAGGTGAGGAGCCCCGGCCTCATGGCGGGGCTTTCTTGTTGTGCAGGTAGTGAAACAGCCGAACGGGCAACAGGGCCCGTTCGGCTGTTTTCGCGTTGGGGATCTGGGCGTGCGGACGCTCAGCGCCTGACTACCACCGGCATGCGCAATTCCTCTCGCAGCGCCTCCACCTGGCGGCGCAGCTCGGCATCGGCCTCCAGCAATTCCCGGATGTCGTCCAACGAGTAGCGCACGGTGCTATGATCCCGCCCTCCGAGATGCCTGCCTGTCTGAGAGAGGTTGAGAGCGGCCTCCTCGTGTAGCAGAAGTGTGGCTACCTTGCGGGGCAAGGAGATGTGCCTGCTCCGCCCGCTGCCCTGCAATTCCTCCACGGTCACGCCGAAGTGCGCGGCTACCAGGGCCAGAATGGTTGCCGGACTCGCCGCTGGCTGTTGGGGAATCCAGTCTTGTAGTGCTGCTTCGGCCATGTCCACCGTCAGCGGCATGCCCAACACTTCCGCTTGGGCCATGACCCGGTTCAGTGCCCCTTCCAGGCGGCGCACGCTGCCCGGCACCTGTCGGGCGATCATCTGCAGCACCTCGTGCGGCACGGCGGGCCAGCCTCCCGCCTCTACCTTCGCTTGCAGGATGGCCAGCCGCGTCTCCAGATTGGGGGGTTTGAGATCCACGCAGAGTCCGCTTCGGAAACGGGAACGCAGCCGCTTCTCCAGCGCGGCGATGTGATCGGGCATGCTGTCGGCGCAAAGCACGATCTGTTTACCGGCCATGTAGAGGGCGTTGAAAGTATGGAAAAGCTCCTCTTGCGTGCCCTCTTTGCCAGCAATGAACTGGATATCGTCCAGCAGCAGCACATCAATGGTGCGGTATTTCCCCCGGAAAGTTTCGGGGTCGTCGTGGCGGAGGGACTCGATGAAGTCGTTGGTGAAGCCCTCCGCAGGCACGTAGAGAGTCTGATAGCCTCGTTGCCGCGTGGCGTGTCCTATGCTGTGCAGCAGATGCGTCTTGCCTAATCCCACACCGCCGTAGATGAAAAAGGGGTTGTAGGCCCGACCGGGCCGCTCGGCCACGGTCTGCGCGGCCGCGCAGGCCAGCCGGTTGCTGTTGCCGACGACGAAGGTGGCGAAAGTGTAGCGGGAATTGAGCTGCTGGTGCCCATTGCCGGGCACCTCTGCTTTTGCAGGCGCATCCGTATCGGTGATGGTCTCCAGCAGCGGTGCGGGTTTGGTGGTTTCGTCCCGCACACGCTGCGGCCGGACCACAAAACGTATCTCGACAGCCTGGCCCTGCAGACGGGCCAGGGTACGCTTGATCAGGGGACGCAGGTTATTGCTGTTCAGCCAATCCACAGCAAAGGAGTTGGAGACACCGATGACGAACTCGCCGTCCTCGTAGGCGATGCAATGGGCATCCCTGAGCCAGGTATCGTACGTGGCGCGGGGTAGCTGGAGTTCCAGTTCCGCCTTGGCGTTCTGCCAGATCTCTTTCGGTGTGAGCTTAGATGGTATGGAGGACAATGGGATTTGTCTCCGAATGAGATGTTGGGCTTTTTTTCTACGACACGCGGCGCGCATTCGCCCGCGGCGCAGCCACCGACAAAGTCAATGGCGCGGCATGGCCGCAGCAAGGACTTTCCACTAGTTCCAAAAAAGGTGTTATCGTTATGACCAAAGAAGGGATGGCGGGGATGGGGCGGTGCGCTGTCAACTTGAAGAAAGAGACACCCCGGTGGATCAGTGGCTGCGCATCAGAAAACGTATCACGATCCGCCGGGACCGCGGCCGATGCAGCCGTAGACAAAGCACCAGAAGGGTTGGCCGGTTGATTTGTCAAGCCCAGCCGATACCCCGCGCCTGATCTCATGGTCTGCCCCCATTATACCCGGAAACGCGAGATCGGCAATCGCGCAGTAAAGCAAGAAGTAACTTTCTCCTAAGGTTCTTATGTCCAAAG
>JACNHM010000359.1:0-9984 GCA_014383605.1 Chloroflexota bacterium | reverse complement strand
ATGGGCAACCCCTGATTGATGCAGTTGCGGAAGTAGATGCGGGCGAAGGATTTGGCGACGATGGCGCCCACGCCAGCCTCCTTCAGGCAGGTGACCGCCTGTTCCCGCGAGCTGCCGCAGCCAAAATTGCGTCCGGCGACGATGACGTCGCCGGGGCGCACGTTCTTGACGAACCCGGGGTCCAGATCCTCCAGCGCGTGCTGGGCCATCTCCTGGGGATCGGAGATGCTGTAGGTGTATTTGCCGGGGAAGATGACGTCCGTGTTGACGTCGTCGCCGTATTTCCACACACGACCGGCAATCTTGCTCTCCATGGCTATACCTCCCTCGGGTCAGTGATCTCGCCGGCCAGCGCCGAGGCGGCCACCGTGGCCGGGCTGGCCAGGTAAATCTCCGATTCCTTGCAGCCCATGCGCCCTTTGAAGTTGCGGTTGGCCGTGCTGATGGTCACTTCGCCCGGGGCCATGCAGCCCTGGTGTGCGCCCAGGCACGGCCCACAGCCGGGATTGAGCACCGTGGCCCCCGCCGATACCAGGTCGGCGATCAGGCCAGCTTGCAGCGCGGCCAGCAGCACCTCCCGCGAAGCGGGCAAGACCAGCAGCCGCACGCCCGGCGCGATGTGCCGCCCGCGCAGGATCTCGGCCGCGGCCGCCAGATCCTCCAGCCGCCCGTTGGTGCAGGTGCCGACGAGCGCCTGATCAATCGGCGTGCCCGCCACCGCCGTCACGTCCACCACGTTGTCCACGCGGTGCGGCCTGGCCACCTGCGGGGCAAGAGCGGTCACGTCGTACTCGATGACCCGCTCGTAGGCGGCGTCGGCGTCGGGGTGAACCTCCTCGTAGTCCCCGCGTAGGCGGCCGGCGAGCCACCGTTGCGTCTCCTCGTCGGGCAGCACCACGCCGTTTTTGGCGCCCATCTCGGCGGCCATGTTGCAGAGCACCATGCGGCTGGCGAGGCTCATGCCGCGCACCGCCTGGCCGGCGAACTCCACGGAGCGGTAGTCGGCGCCATCGGCTCCCAGATCGCCGATGATGTGCAGGATCACGTCCTTGGCCGACACGTGCGGCGGCAGCGAACCGTTGATGACGAGGCGCAGGCTCTCAGGCACCCGCAGCCAGATCTCGCCCGTGGCCATTACCGCTGCCGCCTCGGTGCGGCCGATCCCGGCGGCGAAGGCGCCGAAGGCGCCGTGCGTGGTGGTGTGCGAATCGCTGCCCACGATGAGCGCGCCTGGCCAGGCGTGTCCCTTCTCCGGCAGCACCTGGTGGCAGATGCCCTCGCCCACGTCGTAGAAGGCGGTGATGAACTGTTCGCGCACGAACGCCCGTATCTCTTTGTGGTTGCGGGCGTAGGTCTCGTCGGCTGCCGGCACCACGTGATCCAGCACAATGACGCTCATGGCCGGGTCGGCCATGAGCTGGACACCAATGCGGGCGAACTGTCGGGCGATGGCCGCCGTGTTATCGTGGGTCAGCAGCTTGTCGGGCCGCACGGTGACGATCTGGCCGGGGACGACCTGATCCAGACCGGCCTTGCGGGCCAAAACCTTCTGGGCGAAAGTAAGTCCCATGTTTCCTCCCTCTGGGCACAAAAATGAGCGACGCCCACCGCTGGCTGCGCTGCACAGCGCACACGGAGGTCAGCGTCGCCCATTATACCGCAAGGTGCGCTCAAGATCAACTTTGCATCAGGGCACGGTGTACGTGAGGGTCAGCCGCGGGCGCAGGGACAGGTGGGGGCTTTCCGACGAGGCCA
Source organism: Chloroflexota bacterium (assembly GCA_014383605.1). The sequence goes on along the minus strand of JACNHM010000359.1, from coordinate 8,229 downwards.
GGTTGTAGCGCGTGTCTTCGCTGCCCTGAGACCACAGCAGCAGGCCCCGATTCGTCGCCGGCGCATCCAGCCAACCCCGCACGGCCTCGGTCACGTCCCAGCCGTACCAGGCCTGGTCGGCGGCCAGCGTGGCCGTGGCCACAACGGGTGCTGCGTAGTCGTTTCCCTCCCCTGCACAGCCGGCCTGCGCCCACGGTTCGCCGCCCGCGGCCTGGAGCCACGTGGCTGCGCTTTCCGACCAGGGACGCAGCAGCGCGTACACCTGTGTGAGCAAGGGATCGGCCGTCGTCCGCCGCACGGTGAAGAGGCTCAGCGTCGCTCCCTGTACCTGCGCTCCCGCCGGCAGCGGTGGCAGTTCGAAGCGCAGCAGCGTCTTCATCGTCCCCGTCCCGGCCAGCGAAAACACTGAGGCCTCGCCGAAGTTGAGCGTTTCACCGGAGCGGCTGAGGTAGGTGTCCGCCGCGCCATCGTAGCCATCTGCCCCCGGCTGCAGGACGATGCTCTCCACCACAGGCGTGGACGTCGTTGTGGCCGTGGCCGTCGGCGTGTTGGTCGGCGTCGGCGTGCGAGTGGGCGTGGTCGTGACCGTCGGGGTATGGCTAGGTGTCGGCGTGACGGTCGGTGTGCGTGTGGGCCAGGACACAGCGTCCAGCAGCAGGCGTCCCCAGCCCACCGCCGGGTCGTTGGTGGAATCCCCTTCCCAGATCAGGTAGCTTTCCCAGTCGCCGCCGTCGTCATCGTCGTGCAGGCCCAGCGTGATCCCCAGAATCCGCCCCACGTCCAGCGGCGCGTCGCCCAGATGCTCCAGCGGCACGGCGAGCTCGACATCGAAGCCCCCGGCGACGTAGTGCAATCCCATCTGCATCCCCGGCGGCACCAGCCCGCCGTAGTCGGTGAAGCGGAGGTCCACGGCCACGGTGAGCTGGTGATCGTCGGCCTCCCAGCCACGGGCGTCGTTGGCTCCGTCCAGCCCCAGTTCCACGCTGTCATCCCGCCAGATGTCCTCGCTGTCGGCGGACAGGATGTCATCGGACACGTGGATGGCGAAGTAGACGGCCTCCTCGTCCCAAGCGCTGCGCAGGGTGGCGCTGGAATCCGCCGGGGCGGGCACGTAGCGCGGGTGCACGTAATCAGCCGTCGTGGCGTCCAGGGTGATCGTCCCCAGGGAGTCCCAATCGCTCAAGTCGCCGTCCACGGCCAGCGGGTGGGTCAAACGGTAGCTGGTAACTGTGCGTGGCAGCCGCGTGGGCGTCGGGCTGGGCGTGGCTGTCGGTGTGCGCGTCGCCGTAGGGGTGCGCGTCGGGGTGGGGCTGGGCGTCTGGGTGGGCGTGGCGGTAGGAGAAGGCGTGGCCGTCGGCGTGCGGGTAGGCGTCGCCGTGGGCGTGGCCGTTGATGTGCTGGTGGGCGTGGTCGTGGGGGTCGGCGTATAGGTCGGCGTGGGGGTGGGCGTCGCCGGACGGATGCCGTAGGTCAGCACCAGCTTGGGGCGCAGCGGGAGGCCCTCATTTTCATCAGAGGAAATGAAGTTCACCTGGACGGAGCGATCCTCGCCGCCTTGCAGCAGGAGGCCCTGGTTGCTGGCCGGATCGTCGGCCCAGCGCTGCGCCAGGGCCGTCAGATCGAAGCTGATCCATTTGTACTCATCGTTGACGGGAAGTTCCGCCAACGGCGTGGCGGCGCGGTCGCTCCCCGCCGCACTGCAGCCCGGTTCTGCCCAGTTCCTCCCCGTTTCAGGACTCCACCAGGTCGCTTGATCCTCGGCCCACGTTCGCAGCACCTCGTATGCGCGCACCGTCAGCGGATTGCTGTTGGAGCGGGCGCCGACGTACAGGTAGAGCCTGGCGTCGTGCAGTAGCGCGTCCTGGGGAAGTGTGCTCAGATCGAAGCGCAACAGGGCACGCATCACGCCCTGCGCCCGTACGGCCAGCATCTCCTCCCCACCGAAGTTGGCCCCCGGCGTCCAGAGGCTGAGGTAGGTGTCGGCCGTCCCCTCGTAACCGCCGTTCTGGTTCTGCAGGATCACCGTGGCCGGCGTGGGAGAGGGCGTGGGCGTGGGCGTATCCGTCGGTGTGGGTGTGTTGGTGGGCGTCGGCGTGGGGGTCGGCGTGTCTGTCGGCGTCGGCGTCTGGGTGGGCGTCGGCGTGATGGTCGGAGTGGGGGTGACCGTCGGTGTGGGTGTGACGGTCGGTGTCAGCGTGTGGGTGGGCGTCGGCGTGACGGTCGGCGTGGGCGTGTCGGTGCCGCTCGTTGTGGCCGTGGGCGTCGCCGTGGCCGTATGCGTTGTCCAGGGGGTCCAGGTGGGCGTCGGCGTGGGCGGCGTTCCCGTGGGCGTCGCCGTGGCCGGCCCCACCAGCTCCACGCTCAGCTTGGGGCGCAGCGATGCTGTGCCGTACTGGGCGCTGGCGAACCAGTACTCGAGGGCCGCGTAGCCGAAGGCGCGCAGGATCACACCGTAGTTGCTGGCGGGATCATCTCGCCAGCGTCGCACCAGGTCGGTGACGTCCAATTCCGCCCAGCGATTCACGCCGGGCAGCCAGTCCTCGCCGCTGTACATCGCTGCCCGGTCGGTGGAGGTGTTCGTGGCCCCCGGCGCGCCCCAGGGCTGGCCACTGCTGGCCTGCCCCCAGGTGGCCTGTGTCTCTGTCCAAGGGCGATACAACTCGTAGGCCCGCGGGTAGAGACTGGCGCTGGTGCTGAGGTCCAGGGCGTAAAGCGACAGCCCGGCCTGGCGAATGGTCAAGTCCCGCGGCAGAGCCGAGAGATCGAACTGTATCAAGCCACCACTCTTGCCTCGGGAACGCAACCGGATGTCCGTTGCGCTGCCGAAGTTGCTGCCCGGGTCAAAGGAATGAATGTAGGTGTCCTTGGTGCCCCAGTAGCCCTCCTTGCCCTGTTGCAGCACCACCACCTGCTGCGGTGTGGGCGTGGGGGTCACGGTTGCCGGCGGTGTGAAGGAAGGCGGCGGCGTGGTGGGCGTTGGCGTGACCGGGGCAACCGCACGGCTGACCTGCACGAAGTGGATGACCTCGTCGCCGTCGTCGCCGCTCCAGAGGCGGAAATCACCGCCGCCCGCTTGCCGGTTGGCCAGGCGGGCGTCCGTCAGCAGGAAGGTCCTCTGCCGCCATTGGCCGCTGTTGGTCTTGCGGATCACACCGCCGCTGCGGTACGGGTCACCCCAGGCGTCGTATTGCAGCTCCCATTGGTCTGTGCCCTGGTCGTAGTAGACGATGGCCAGAGTGACCTCTTCGCCGGAGGCCACGTCGTACAGGTAGCCGTCGTCCACGTCGAAAACCATGTACGGATTGTTCGTCGCCTCGTCGGTGCGGCGGGTGTAGCGCCCTTCCTTGTGCCCGCTGACGTTCCACTCTGGCACGGTGTGGCCGCCCGGCGCGTCGTCCTTCTGGTACAACCAGAAATCGTAGTTGCCCCGCTGCGGATAGTCCCAGGGGCCGTCCCGTTCCGTCTCGCGCAGGGCCACCCAGACACTGGGTGTATCGTCCAGCGTGCGTCCCAGGTGCTCGTTGGCGAAGCGCAGCACCGGCCAGCGGGCCTCGTCCGTGATCACGTCGTCGGCCAGCACCATGTAGTCGGGGTGCTTGTTCAGGCCGTTGTAGATGCCCCACAGGGTCCCCACCTCCCCCGTGATGAGGTAATCGTAGCTTTCCCAGGCCAGGGGCACCTGGTCGCCCCACTTGAACATGGGATCGTACTGGCCAATGCCGTCGCGGATGGCCGCACCGCTGTCGGGCTGCAGGCCGTTGTGCTTGAGGCCCACGCCCCGCGCCGCGGCGTAGTCGGTGAATTGCTCGCGCTCGTACCACTTATCGAAGGCAGGGGCAAACTGCAGGAACAGCGGCGTGCGGGTGAAGGCCTGCCTGTAGAGGTCTGTGATCCTGTTCACCGTCTCCACCCACAGGTCTGGGGTGAGTCCGGCGTCCATCAGGCATTCTCGGTAGTCGGCCCTTCCCCCGTTCTCGGCCGGCCAGGTCTCGCCGTACATCCCCACGCCCATGCCGATCCAGGCGATGCGGGGGTCGCCGTCGTAGCGGGCTGCCACATCGAGCACGAAGTCGGCGTAGTGAGCGAGGTAGGCGGGATGCCAGTAGCGGGGGATAGGCCAGTCGTCGTCCCCGTCCCAGTCGCCATCGCAGAAGACCAGGGACTCAGGCTCCAGTCCGAAGAGCCAGAAGGGCACCGCGTTACCGCCGGCAGCGCCGTTGTAGACGCTGAAGCTGACGCCGGTGGGCTTGCCGAGCGCGGCCTCGGCCTGCAGCCAGTTGTCAATGATGTCCCAGCGATATTCGTCCTGAGCAGGCTCGAGGTGCTTCCAGGAGAAGACGTAGTTGCCGCCGACGATGGGATAGGTCGTGGGATCGAGGTTGTAGTAGTCGAAGAAGACGTAGACGCCCGGCCAGGGTGCGTTGGGCAGCCGCCCGGCGGGGCGCACCGCCGCGCTGGCCGCGGCCGCCGCGGCCTGAGTTCCTGAGCCGGGCAGGAGCAAGGAACTGGCAATGGTCAGCAGGGCGGCGATGACCGCCAGGACAACAAGCCCAACCGGCCTTCCCCTGCGAGGGGGAGGAGAGGATTCCCCTCCCGGCCAGGGAGGGGCTGGAGGAGGGTGGAATCCGTTCATGACTCATCCTCGGCCACCGCAATGGCCATCATCGTGCCCATCACGTGCAGCAAGGGACTCTCCCGCAGCGGCGGTTCGACGCGGGCGAAAAACCAATCGGCAAAGGCGACAGGGAAGAGAGGGACGGAAAAGCGCCGGGTGAAGGCCAGCCGCGCTCCGGACTGAAACAGCCCTTGCCCGCGCAGGTGGCGGATCTTCAGGCCAGCACGTTGCAACCAGCCCTTGAAGGTTCTCGTGCTGTGGTACCAGGCGATCTGGGTCCCGGCCGGAGACCTGTTGAGCCGCAGGAGGCGAGCCAGGGCCACCGGCAGGTTGGCCAGAGCGTTGATGCGCCACTTGTTGGTCATGCTGAAGACCGTCTGGCCGCCAGGGCGCACCACGCGGGCCGCTTCGGCCACCGCTTGCTGCGGGTGCGGCACGTGCATCAGCGCTTCCATGCAGGACACCACGTCGAAGGAATGGCTGGGGAAAGGCAAACGCTCGGCATCGCCCTGGACAAAACAGGGCACCACGCCTGCCTGCGCCGCGGCAGGCAGGCCAGCTTGCTGTGCCCGCTGGCGCGCCTCGACCAACATCTCGCCTGAGATGTCCATGGCCATCACCCTGGCCCCTTGCCGGGCGAAGGGAATGGCGAAACGACCTTTGCCCGTGCCCACATCCAATACCTGTCTCCCCTCCCAGTCAACCTGTCCCACAACCCACGTCAACTGCTCCCGGAAGTGCGCGAAGTGAGGGTCTCGCTCGTCTTCTGGGTTCCACCAGCGGGCGACTGTGCCTGGACGTTGGAAGTAGCGTTTCACGTCGTTCATGGGCTGAGAAATGTGCGCTCCATTCTTGCTTGTTCCGCTGGCGACCAGTCACTCCTCGGTAATCACCAGGGGCAGGTAAACGCGCCGGGTGGGGACAGGAGTCTCCGTGGCCGTAGGTGTGGCCGTCGGCGTTGGTGTACTCGTCGGCGTGGCCGTCGCTGTGGCCGTCGGCGTTGGTGTACTCGTCGGCGTGGCCGTCGCTGTGGGCGTGGGTGTAACCGTCGGCGTGGGCGTGGGCGTGGCCGTCGGCAGCGCGTAGTCGCCGAAGTTCACAGACAACGTCTGATTGGCGCCGAGGTAGACGCCGATCTCGCCCACGGTGCTGGAACCGTAGCCCGGCGGGTCGGTTTCGTTGACGTAATAGGTGCCCGGCGTCAGATTGGCGAATTCATACGTGCCACTGGCCTGCGTGACCCAGAGGCCGATGACGGCGTGGCTGGTGTCCTTGAGCCGCACGGTTGCCCCGGCTAGCGGCGGCTCGCCCGCATCGTGCTGGCCGTTCTGGTTCAGGTCGTTCCACACCAAACCGCGTATGGCTCCTGTGGTCGGTGTGGCCGTCGGCGTGCGGGTGGGCGTGGCCGTGGGCGTGGCCGTGGGCGTCGCCGTGTGCGTGGGCGTGACCGTGGGCGTCGCTGTGGGCGTGGCCGTCGCCGTGTGCGTGGGCGTGACCGTGGGCGTCGCTGTGGCCGTGGCCGTCGCCGTTGGTGTGGCAGTGGGCATGCTCGTCGCCGTGGGCGTGGGGGTGACCGTTGGCGTCGCCGTGGGCGTGGCTGTGGGCAGCGCGTAGTCGCCGAAGTTCACAGACAGGACCTGGTTGGCGCCGAGGTAGACGCCGATCTCGCCTGGCGTGCTGGAGGCGTAGCCCGGCGGGTCGGTTTCGTTGACGTAGTACGTGGACGGCGTCAGGTTAGTGAATTCGTACGTGCCACTGGCCTGAGTGACCCAGAGGCCGATGACGGTGTGGCTGGTGTCCTTGAGCCGCACGGTTGCTCCGGCCAACGGCGGCTCGCCGGCGTCGCGCTGGCCATTCTGGTCCAGGTCATTCCACACCAGGCCGCGGATCGTTCCCGTGCTCGGCGTCGCCGTCGGCGTAGCCGTGGCCGTCGGAGTCGCCGTTGGCGTAGGCGTGGTGGTGGTTGTTGGTGTGCGGGTGGACGTGGCCGTTGGTGTTGCCGTCGGCGTATGGGAGGCGATGGTCGTTGGTGTGCGGGTGGGTGTGCGGGTCGGCGTGCGGGTGGGCGTTGCCGTGGGGCCGGATGTCCCGCCGACGTGGCATATCTCCAGCTTGGCGGCCCACTGCGGATCTTGATCGTAGGCCGAGGCGCTGATATACTGTTGGGTGCCCGGATCACCCTCGATCAACAGTGCCAGGGCATTGCCGGGCGACCAGCCGGGCCGGTTGACGATCTCCTGCACCAGCCGTTTGACGTCCGGTGCAGCGAACCAATCGGAGGGAGTGTTGGTGATACTCCAAGCCACGGAGGCTGTGGTATGCGGGCGAAGGTGTACCAGCGTGTTGTCGTCCGTGAAGGTCTGTGCGGAGTCGACGGCCTCGCCCCAAGCGTGCGCGTTCACCGGCACACCTGAAAGGTACCAGTACCGGAGGGAAAGCTGTGCTGAAGTGATGGTCGCTTGGCGGAGCACGGGCACGCCGGTGAAGCGCAGGCCGGCGGCATAGCGCCACTCCCCGGTCCAGTAGGCGCCGAAGCGCACGCGATTGTCGCGGGAGTTGTTCTCCGGCGGCGTGGTCAGGCTCACGGTGGTGTCGTCGTCCAGCGCACTGACTTGGCCCTGCCAGCACGTGGGCTCGCCGCTGAGGGTCGGGGTGGGTGTCGGCGTGCGGGTGGGCACGGGGGTGCCCGGTTCCGAAACGCCCTTGGTCAGGTCCACGAAGTGCACCCATTCATCGCCGTCGTTGCGGCAGTCCAGGCGGAAGTCACTGCCACCTGCCAGGCCGTCGGCGAAGCCGGCATCGGGGATGACGAAAACGGCCTTCTTCCACGTGTTCGTGTCCGCCTTTTGCACCCAAGGGTTGGCGCTGCCTTGCGGCGTAGCGGCCTTCTCCGTGCCGTCGGCAGCGTCGTAGTGCAGGCTCCAGGTGTCCAGGCCGCGATCCAGGTAGGTCACCGTCAGAGTCACCTGGGTGCTGCCGCCGAAGATGTAGCCATCTTCTACCTCGAACCACATGTAGGGGTTGCCGCTGGCCTGGTCGGTGCGGCGGGTGATCCAGGCCTCGCGGCCGGGGGGCAGGTAGTCCCGGTAGGGGTTGACGTGGCAAGCGGGGCCACCACCGGGCGAGCCGGGCGGGCAGTTGCCAAAACCGGTGATGGAAGAATCGTTCGTCTCTACCACGGTGCGGCCGCCAGCGACGGTGTCATCCTGATAGAGCCAGAAGTTGTAGTTGCCCCACTGGGGGAACCAGGGGCCGGCCTCTGGCGAAGAATCGTTGCACGACTGCCAGGGCAGGCGGTGCTCGCGCATGGCCACCCAGACGCTGGGCGTGTTCTGCTGCGTCACGCCCATGTAGTCCCTGGCCCAGTCAAAGATCTCCAGATTTTCCGGTATGTCGACTCCTGTACCCAGGTCTTTGAACAAGTCAATGTTCAGGCGAAAGTAGTCGGCGTGTTTGTCCAGCCCGTTGAGGAGGCCCCAGTAGACGTGAGTGGGGTCGCACAGCATGTAGTCATAGGTCTCCCAGGCCAAGGGCACGTCCTGCCAGTACTGTTGCAACTGATCGTACTTGCCGGTCCAGGGGTTTGAGATATGGAGATCTTGTTTCACTGCCGA
>JACNHM010000109.1 GCA_014383605.1 Chloroflexota bacterium | reverse complement strand
CCGCACACCGCGTCAGAATATCCTGAATGTCTCCTGGTTGCCGCGCCACGTCCCACCGCCAGCGGCCAAATCCGCCGTGGGCGTTGACGGCGTTTACCCACTCGTCCAGAAACCGCCGCTTGACGCGCTCTTGCTCGGTATCCTGCCCCTTGGTTTCCAGAATCAGTGTCTCCTCAGTGCTCAGTCGGATCAGGAAATCCGGGCGGTATTTGCGCACCACGCCGCGATAGATGTACAGCACTTCAAAACCCAGGTGGTCGTTCTTGACCCACGCCGCGACCCCCGGATGGTGGTCCAGCACATACGCATCGGACGCCTCCCACGCGCTGTCATACACGCAAAAGTTGATGTGAGACCGTTGCGTCCGTTCGCACGGCTTGCCGGTGTACCAGGTGCTCATATCGCCAGTGGCGCGGATGGGGTGGTCGCGGTCAAAGACCGGCTCCAGCCGCTCGGTGTTCTCAAAGCGCACGGCATCCCAGATATGCTGCACCACTTTGGTCATGTTGAGCGTGATGATCAGGCGGCGGCGCAGCTCGTCCTGGTAGAACAGCGGCGGGTGGATGGCGATCTTGTCCGCACGGATGAACTGCTCCACCAGGCGCACCAACTGCGCCAGCAGCAGTTCCTTGCTCCCCTTCCAGGTGTGCTGCATCTGGTCGTAGACATCGCGCGCCGTCTCAAAGATGATGCGCTGGGTGCGGAACTCGCGCGCCAGCCGCTCCAGTTCGATGCGATCCACCTGCGTTACGTCCGGCTTGCCTTCCAGGATGGGGGACAGTTCGGCCACTTGCGCGGTCCGTGCGGCGTCCAGTTCCAGCGGCCGGACGCGGCTCCAGTCCAGCGTCAGGGTGGGCCGGTACACGTGGTCAATGCGCACCAGGTTGGGCCAGCGGATTTCGTATTGCGCTTTGGCTGGATCCGGTTCGATGGCAGTCTTGGGCGAAGGCGGCGGAGGCGGTGGCCCATCGCCGCCCTCGTGGGGCAGGAAGGTGAACGGCACGCCAAAGATGTTGACGTACTCAGGATCGAACAGGCCGGTCTCCGGGTTGACCTCGTAGGTGGTGCGACGCAGCCCCCGCCCGACCACCTGCTCGCACAGGAGTTGGCTGGTAAAGGCGCGCAGGCCCATAATGTGTGTCACCGTCTTGGCGTCCCACCCCTCGCTGAGCATCCCCACCGAGATGACGCTCTGCACCTTCTCACCGGGCTGCCCCACCTTGCCCACCGTGTCCACCATCCGGCGCAGCAATTCTGCCTGTTGGCTCTTAGTCAGCTTGCGGACCGGCGCGGCGTCCTCCTCTTCCCCTTCGTCTTCCGAGGTGCGTTCAACCGGGGTCAGCGGTTCCTCCTGGGCCTCGGCCTGCGCGAGCACCTTCGAGTCAATGTGCAGGATGCGCGCCGAGTCGCATAGCTCGTCTATGTGGATCTTCTTGTGGTCAAAGGCGTGTTTGACCCGCGCCGCCGTCTCGGTGCGGTTGCAGACGGTGATCATCACCGGCGGGGTGGGCAGGCCGACCTTCTCCCATTCCCTCATCGCCTCGCGCCAGTCGTAGCCCAGCAGGTAATAGCCGTTGAGCACCAGGTCGGGCAGCGGCTCGTGCGCTCGTGCGCGGCGGTTCAGGTCGTCCTTCACCTCCGGGTCGTTGTAGATGTGGTAGAGGCGCGATTTGTAGGTTTTGGCGTCCGGCACGGCGTCGTCGCGCACCACCACGCGCGGCGTCTTGACCAGGCCCGACTCGATGGCGTCGTTCAGCCCGAAATCGCTCACGATCCAGCCAAACAGCGCTTCCTCGGTGGTCTGTTTGCCCGACGGCGAAAAGGGCGTGGCGGAAAAATCGTAACAGGACAGAATTCCGCGCGTGCGGTGAAGGCGGTCCAGGCCGCCGACCCAGATGGTGGCTTCTTCCGCGCTGTCCTTCATATCGCGCTGGCGCAGGTACTTGCCGACGGCTTCCACGTTCACGCGCCAGGCGTGGTGCGCTTCGTCGTTGATGACCAGAAGATTGCGGGCCTTGGCCATCTCGCCCAGCACTTCGCGGGTGTAGGCCTCGTCGCTCTTGGCCCCGCGCTTGTCCACGCTGCGCTTTTTGGCGACCTGCTCCTCGCTCTCCCAGTTGAGCTTGTGCCAGTTGTGCACCAGCACTCGCCCCTGGCGCAGTTTGTCCATCAGTGCCGAGGGCACGATGCGGAAGGCGTCGTAATAGTTGCCCGGCGCCGACGGTATCAGCACCGCCAGGCGGCTTTTGACCGTCAGCCCCGGCGCGATGACCAGCACGTTTTTGGCAAAGCGGGTGTCCTGCGGGTAGGTGACCTTGTTCAGGATGTGCCAGGCGATGGTCATGGCCATCACGAGGGTCTTGCCGGCGCCGGTGGCCATCTTGCAGCAGCGGCGCAGAAACTCCCCGCCGTCGGAGGGGATGTCAATGCCCACCCGCTCGGCGGCGGGCGCTTCGGTCAGCCAGATCAGCGTCTCTATGGCCTCCAGTTGGCAGAAGAAAAAGCGCCGCGCCTCGTATTCCTCCGGGTCTGTCCAGTGCTCCAGCAGCCGCCTGGTGATGCTGCTCACGCCGGGATAGCCCGCCTCACGCCAGGCCTCGACGCGCGGGCGGATCTGGTTGACCAGCGGAATCTCGACAAAGATGCCCGGATCGTCGAAGGCCTTGGAACTCTCCGAGGCGACCACGTAGCCCGCCGGGCGGCGGCCCTCGGCCA
>JACNHM010000546.1 GCA_014383605.1 Chloroflexota bacterium | reverse complement strand
CCCGCGCTATCCTGGCCGCGCGGCGCTTGGGGGAGGCAATGGACGCCTGCCTGCTTCCCCTCCGCGCCTCGAACTACAACAACGTCATCGCCGATCCCAACGGTGAGATCTACAACATGGAAGGGTCGGCCACCGACTGTGAGCCGATCTACATTGACGACAACGTTATGGCTCATGCCAATCACTACCTCAGTTGGCCCATGCGCCGCTTTGAGGCCCACCGCAACTACATCGGCGACTCGATCATCCGCTATAATCGCGCTATGCGATTATTGCGCGAGAACTCTGGACGCTTGTCGCCGGAACTGTTCCAAAAGCTGCTGGCCGATCATGCCAACTATCCAGCTTCCATCTGCAAGCATGCCGGCACGACGGTGACGGTGTTCAGCATCATCATCAATCTAAGCGAACTGCGGGCCTGGATCGGGCGCGGGCGTCCATGTCAGACAACTTACACAGAGCACACCCTGGCCCCCTGGACCCCACCAGAAGGTTGGCCCAGGCCATACACGACCTCTCCACCTTAAACGATGGCAGAGCTGATTGCAGCAGCGGGCGACTACTCTTGATGCTGACGAATATTGGCTTCAATTTACAGGTGAAGTGACATGTTGACGACCGTTAGACGAATGCTCATAGGCACCCCCTTGCCAACCGAACGCATCATCCACGAGCGGCTGAGCAAGGTCCAGGCCCTGGCCGTGCTCTCGTCGGATGCCCTGTCCTCGGTGGCCTATGCCACCGAGGAGATTCTACTCGTGTTGGTGCTGGCCGGCAGCGGTGCCCTGACCCTGTCGTTGCCCATCGCCCTGCTCATCGCTGTCTTGCTGCTCATCGTGGCCAGTTCCTACTACCAGACAGTACACGCCTACCCGACCGGCGGCGGCGCTTATATTGTGGCCCGGGAGAACCTGGGGACACTGCCCAGCCTGGTGGCGGGCGGCGCCCTGCTCACCGACTACGTGCTGACGGTGGCGGTGAGCATCTCGGCAGGGGTGGCGGCCATCACCTCGGCCTTCCCCACCCTCTATCCCTGGCGGGTGCTCTTGGCTCTGGCGGCTGTGGCCTTCGTGACCCTGGTGAGTCTGCGAGGGGTGCGGGAGTCGGGGCGGGTGTTTGCTGTGCCAACCTACTTCTTCATCGTTATCATGTTCTTGCTTATCGTGACCGGTCTGGTGCGGCTGTTGCTCGGACATCCAGTCTCAGAGGCGCCCGCTTCGACCGCAGGGCCGGTCGCCGTGCAGGGTCTAACGGTTTTCCTGATCCTACGAGCCTTTGCCTCGGGTTGCACCGCCCTCACCGGCGTGGAAAGCCATCAGCGACGGCGTGCCGGTGTTTGAGCCGCCAGAGGGCGATAACGCCGGCAAGACCCTGCTGTGGATGGCCGGCATCCTGGTGAGTATGTTCCTGGGCATTACCCTCCTGGCCCGTCAGTTCGGTGTGCTGCCGCTAGAGGGAGAGACAGTGGTCTCACAGTTAGCTCGCATCATCTTCGGGATGAGCCCGCTGTACTACGCCGTGCAAGCAGCTACGGCCCTAATCCTGCTGCTGGCGGCCAACACCAGCTTCTCCGACTTCCCCCGACTGGCCATGTGGATGGCCCGAGACGATTTCCTGCCCCACCAACTGGCCAATCTGGGGGACCGGCTGGTGTACGGCAATGGCATTTTGTTACTGGGTGGCCTGGCATCGCTGCTGGTGATCATCTTCGGCGCCAGGACCCACGCCCTGATCCCCCTCTACGCCGTGGGGGTGTTTATCTCGTTTACCCTGAACCAGGCGGGCATGGTGCGCCGCTGGCTGAAGCTGCGCAGCCCTGGGTGGCGCCATTCGGCGGTGATCAACGGCGTAGGGGCCATCGCCACGGGGGTGGTGTTGGTGGTGATGGCAGCCACCAAGTTCGTGCACGGCGCCTGGATTGTGCTGCTCCTCATCCCTCTCCTGGTGCAGGGTTTCCGAACCATCCATCGCCATTACGATGACGTGGCCCAACAGCTCTCCCTGACTCAACCCTGGCCCGAGCCGGTGATCCAGCACACGGTGATCGTACCCGTGGCTGGTTTGCACCGGGGGGTTCTCAAGGCCGTACAGTACGCCCAGGCGCTGGGCGGTGAACTGCACGTCGTCACCGTGGAGAGCGATCCTCAGGAAACGGCAAACCTCCGTGCCCGCTGGCAGGAAGTCCTGCCCGAGGTTTCATTGGACATCCTGCCCTCGCCCTATCGTTCCGTCATTGCCCCGTTGTTGGAGTTCATTGACCGTTTTGTGGACGAGGAGGATCACTACGTGACAGTGGTGGTGCCGGAGTTCGTGCCCAGTCGCTGGTGGCATCACTTACTGCACAACCAGACAGCCTGGATGCTCAAGATGGCGCTGCTCTACGCCCGCCGGGACTGGCGAGGGCGTTTTCGCATCATCACCGACGTGCCCTTCTACCTGAGCCAATAGTGGTAGCACACGCACCGGAAAGCCGACTGTGGACAGTCGGCTTTCTTGTTTTGGGTTTCCGGGGATAGGGGTACGAGGCAAGCGGCAAGCCGTCGCAAAAATGTCACACGATATGGCATTTTGTAACATCATTCGCAGCTTCTTTCAATGTTTTTTGAACGCTGATGAGCTATAATTATGATAAACGTATGGAGGAACAGCGTTTGAGTAGCTTGGTGTGAGAGTGAAGGAGACGCGAGTATGGCCATGGCATTCTGCCTGGAGTGCG
>JACNHM010000026.1 GCA_014383605.1 Chloroflexota bacterium | reverse complement strand
TCTTTGAAGGCGACTGATGAGCGGAGGACGCCATCTTCCCGGTGGGAAGAACGAAGCGATGAACTACTGACGCCAGCCTCGGGTCATACCCTGGGCTGGCGTCAGTTTTTACGAAGCGCGCTCTTTCGAGCGTCTCCTGACAGGACAATCAGCCAGTAGCACCATCAATCGCCCCCAGGTGTTGAATGCCTTCCGCACCCAGACCGTGCTGGAGATGACCGAGGCGGTGCTCTACGCCGCTCAAGATAGCTCCATCGGGGCCATCGTGCTCACTGGCTCAGGCGAGCGGGCCTTCTGCGTCGGCGGCGACGTCAAGGAGATGGGGGATTTGACTCCTGAGTCGGGGCGGCTCTTCGTCACCCGGTTCGCCGGGCTTCTGTGGGAGATCAGGCGAGCGCCGAAGCCGGTGATCGCTGCCGTCAGGGGCTATTGCCTGGGCGGGGGTAACGAGATCAACGTGGCCTGCGCTCTGACCATCGCCACTGAGGACTCGATCTTCGGCCAGGTGGGGCCCACGGTGGGTAGCGCGCCCGTCATCGGATCCTCGCAGTTCTTGACCAGGAGCGTCGGCGAGAAGAGATCGCGGGAGATCATCTTCCTCTGCCAGCGGTACTCGGCCCAGGAGGCGGAGAGCTTCGGCTGGGTGAACAAAGTCGTCCCCAACGAGGGGTTTGAGGAAGAACTCAGGGCCTGGACTGACAGGATTCTGGAGCTAAGCCCCCAGGCTCTGAGGGTGTCCAAGATCTCGTTGAACTACGAGTCCGATCAGCTCTATGGCTCCTTCAGCAGCTCCATCGAGATGATCTCTGCTCTTTACGGCACCGAGGAGTTCAGGGAGGGGATGACCGCCTTTCTGGAGAAGCGGAAGCCCGACTTCAAGAGGTTCAGGCGGTAGCGAGGTGAGGGCGCGGCTTGTTCTTGACGTCGGTCGCTGGGGGGTGTATAATGGGGGCAACAAGGAGTAAACACATGCTAGTCACGTACACAAATTGGAGAGGAGTCACCTACTACTTATGTCGGGGCGTCACCAAAACCGGCAAGCCGCGCTACTACTTTGCCCGCGAGCCGAAGGGCGAGCCCGTGGAAGAGATCCCGGCAGGATGGAGGATCAGCGAGAGCGTCAACGGCATCGTCTCGCTGGTGAAGGACCGTCCTGCCCAGATCCGGCTGGAGGAAGTCGAAGCGGTCGAGGCGGCGGTGCAGCGGCACCCCAAGTCGCACAACTACCGCGTCAGTGTCAAGCACAACCGCATTGAGGTTTATGAGCGAGTAGGACTGGGCACAGAAGAGTTTGTTGCCGAGTTGAGAGAGGTGGGTTTGCTGGTCCCCGGCCGGGCTGATCGGCTGCGAGAAATGCTAGAGCACCACGCCCGGTTCACACCAGTCCTGCGCTTTATCCTGGAGGACGCGGTGCAGCGCACTTTCCGCACTGAGCGCTGGTGCTACCTGGGCAGCATTGACGACTGGATTGACGTTGGGCCGATGGGGCCTGTGCATCTGCTGGCTCGTCAGTGGATCCCCAAGTTGGGTACCGACGCACTCTTTGAGGTGGTGTTCTGACCTTATGAAAGGAATGTGATGGCAAAACGACGAAAACGTAGACAGGCTAGGAAACAGCGCAGATCGGCGCCGCGCCCCGTGCCTGCACTGGCCCTGGCTAGTGTACCGAGCGCTCCGACGTTCTTTCGGTTACCTCTGGCTGACCCCCAAACGAGGGATTTGTTGAACAAGGCCACTTCCAGATTAAAGCCGCTCATCTGGATGCGCGACAGGGAGAGTGTCAAACAGATCAAGCGTGCCAGGACAGCCGAAGAGGTGCTCGACTTGGTGACTCTGGCGAGCGGCCTGGGGGAGATGGCCTGGCAGGACCGGATGCGCCAGTTTGGTCCCGAGGTGGTGCCGTTGATCTCGGAGCGGTTGAAAACGGTCAAGAACATCCGAGAAGAAGAGACGCGAGACATGGCGTTCGAAAAGCTCATCGCTGAATTGAGTTGGCGGGGCGACGCTGGCGCCACGGCCCTGATGGAACGCTTCGATGATCTCAACGACTATGGCCGCAGCCTGGCGTGCGTGGTCCTGGGCCTGTTGGGGGCCCAGGCCAGCGCCGATAAAATGTGGGCTTTTTATCAGAGGGTGGAGCACAACCGACGCGAGACCTACTTCGTCGGCGCATTGTGGGGGCTGATTGACCTGAAGGACGAGCGGGCAGGCGGTGCATTGGCCAACCTGTTGATGTGGGGACGCAATTTCTACGAGCTGTTCGGGTTTCTGTCGTTGGCTGGGGACGCCCGAGCGGTCGCTCCACTGTTGATAGTGACTCTCCAACCGACCGAGGAAGAACAATCGCACGCTCTGATGGCCCTGGTGAGCGTGGCCCATCGCATTGGCCGGGACGCTTTGCTGGCCGAACTTGACAAGGTTACACTTCCGGAAGAGCCACGAGAAGATCTCGAAGCTATTGCCGGCGATTTGCTCGCTAAAGCGGCCAGCAAGGCCAAAGAGTACTTTGCCCTGTTCTATCGCGGGCTCACGCCTGGTGATATGGCACGGGCGTTTGCAGAGGAGGATTGAAGTTGATTGACATCACCATACCACGCGAGCGCATCTATCAGGAATTTGAGAAGCAACCCGGCCCCTGCCCCCGGTGCGGCGGCCCTTTGCAGCAGAGCAGGCAGACCTACCTGGTCGCCACCCGGCGCGGGAAAGAGATCACCGATAACTTCA
>JACNHM010000255.1 GCA_014383605.1 Chloroflexota bacterium | reverse complement strand
GGCACATCCTCCTTGAGCACCGCCCAGGAGATCAACACCACCAGGACGTAGCCCAGGCTGATGGCCGGATAGACGTAACTCAGCGCCAGGCGGGAGAGCAGAACGAGCCACAGAAGGGCGCTGAGGCCGTAGGCGGCGATGCCCGCCAGCACGTAGCCGTTGCTCAGAGCCTGGCCCATCGTGGCCAGGAAGCGATCGAACTCGAAGGTCACGACCCCCACAGCGGTCATGCCCTTTTTCATGGCCAGTTGTCCGAAGACGTTGAGCAACACTGTGATCGTTAGTAAGAGGAGGTCCTTGGGGTCAATTCTCATGTCCTTCACCATGAGGATTATACTCCACTTCCGAAGCACAAGCAACTCTCAGCCCGATGAACGTCAGCGCCACGGCGCGCTGCGCTCAGTTGACGCTTTGTCCGGAAATGAGTATACTTAGGCCCAGGCGGAGATTGCATGTCATGAAGAAGCGGGCAGGCGGAATGGCTAGATGGCTCCTGGTGATCGCTCTGGCGTTCAGCGGATTGGGCGCGCCGCGTGCCGCGGCCGCACAGGAGACCTCGGATGCTGTCCAGCAGGTGATGGCCCAAATGTCCACCGCCGACAAAGTGGGACAGCTTTTCCTGGTCTCCTTCGCCGGCACAGACGTGGGGCCGAACTCCGACATCGCCCAACTCATTCGCGACTACCGCGTGGGCGGCGTGGTGCTGCTGGCCTCCAACGGCAACTATCGCAACGAAGGAGACACGCCTGACCAGGTCGCGCAACTGACCAGAGGATTGCAGACCTGGCCCTTCAGCCAGCCACTGCCCATCCCTGTTCCCCCCACAGCCGAGACTGGAGAGGTCATCACCCCCACACAGCCGGCGGAAAGCTTTCCTGTCCCCCTGTTTGCCGCCATCGTGCAGGAGGGCGACGGCTTCCCCTACAGTTATCTCTTCAACGGATTCAACCCCCTGCCCAGCAACATGGCCATCGGCGCCACCTGGAACCCGGCCAACGCCCAGGCAGTGGGACAGGTCGTGGGCCGTGAGCTGGAGGCGGTCGGCATCAACCTGCTCCTGGGCCCCTCGCTGGACGTGCTGGACAACCCGCGGCCCGGCGGCAAGGGCGACCTGGGCACCCGCACCTTTGGCGGTGACCCCTACTGGGTGGGCAAACTGGGGCAGGCGTACATTCGAGGCGTGCAAGAGGGCAGCAGCGGCCGCGTGGCCACGGTGGCCAAACATTTTCCCGGACAGGGAGGCAGCGACCGCCGCCCGGATGACGAGGTGGCCACGGTACAGAAATCGCTGCAGCAACTGCGCTCCGTCGAACTGGCCCCCTTTGCCGCCGTGGTGCGCGGCGCCGAAAGCGGCGATTGGTCCGGCAGCGCGGCGGCGCTGATGTCTTCCCACATCCGCTACCGCGGTTTCCAGGGCAACATCCGCCAGCTCACCCCGCCCATCAGCCTGGCGCCGCAGTTGCAGGACCTGATGGCCCTGCCGGAGTTCGCCGCCTGGCGCCAGCAAGGGGGCGTGCTGGTCACCGATGCCCTGGGCGTGCCCGCCGTGCGCCGCCACTACGACCCGCAGCTGCAGAAGTTCCCGCACCGGCAGATCGCCCAGGAAGCCTTCCTGGCCGGGAATGACCTGTTACTGCTATCGCAGTTTTCCCTCACCGACGCCTGGCCCGACCAGTTCGCCAACATCAAGGAGACGATCCAGTTCTTCCGCGAGAAGTACGAGAGTGACCCCGACTTCCGGCGGCGGGTGGACGCGGCGGTGACGCGCATCCTGACCCTCAAGCTCCGTCTCTACCCCCAGTTGGATTGGCCCAGCACACAGGTCCCTCTGGAGGCGCTGAGCGAGGTGATGACCCAGGGCCAGGCGGCGGTGGCTCGGGTGGCCCGCGAGGCCATTACCCTGATCTATCCCGGGCTTGAGGAGTTGGCCGACCGGTTGCCCAGCGCGCCGCTGGCGGACGAGAACATCCTCATCGTCACCGAGGCTCGCCAGGTGAGCGAATGCGGCGACTGCCCTGCATTCCCTCTGATCTCGCCCACAGCCCTGGAAGAGATCATGCTGCGCCTCTACGGCCCGGCAGCCAGCGGACAGGTGGATCCCGAACGGGTCAACAGCCTCACCTTCAGCCAGCTCAAGGCCTTCCTGCGTGATGAGATGGGCGAAGCTGAAGCACTGGAGATGGAGGCCTTGATTCAAGAGGCGGAATGGGTCATCTTCGCCATGCTGGACCTCAACCAGGAAGACTATCCCGACTCCGACGCCGTGAAACAGTTCCTGCGGTTGCGCTCCGACAGCTTGCGGGGCAAAAACCTCATCGCCATGGCCTACAACGCCCCTTATTTCCTGGACACCACCGAGATCAGCAAACTGACGGCCTACTACGGTGTCTACGCCAAGACACAGCCTTTCCTGGAAGCTTCGGTGCGCGCCCTGTTCCGCGAATTCACCCCCGCCGGCGCGCCGCCCGTCAGCATCGCCGGCATCAACTACGATCTGCTAAAACGCACCGAGCCAGATCCCAATCAAATCATCCAGGTGATGCTGGCGAGCGTGGCCGCGGGCGAGGAGCCGGCAGCAGCGATAGATGTGAATGTGGGAAGCACGCTGCGCCTGCGCACCAGTGTCATTCTCGACCGTAACGGCCATGCGGTGCCCGATGGCACGCCCGTGGAGTTCAAGCTGTTCTACCCCGCCGAGGCCTTGGAACTCCCTCGCCAGGTGCAGACGACCGTCGAAGGCGTGGTCGAGGTCAGCGTGACCCTGGAGCGCACTGGCGAGTTGTGGGTCTCGGCCAGCAGCCCGCCGGCGTTGCAGTCCACCACACTGGTCGTGAACATCCAGGGCGACCAGCCGGCCACCATCGCTACCGTGGTGCCCACCGACACGCCCACACCGACGACCACGCCCACGGCGACACCGACGGCCACGCCCACGACCACCCCCACCACGACGCCTACCCTGACTCCCACGCCCGTGCCCACGCCAGCACCCATACCCGAAACACCCTTGCCGCCCCCGCGGCGCGTCAGCGTCACGGCCTTCGTTCTGGGACTGCTGGCCTCGGCCATTGCCGCGGCCATCGGCTATCTGCTGTCCATGAGCATGCGGCACACGCCCATGCGGCTGCTGGCTTCTGCCCTGTGGGGATTGATCGGGGGACTGGCGGCCTACGTGCTGTATGGCCTGGGCTGGCTGCCCGGCGCGAGTTGGCTGCAACGGGGGATGGGGCCGTGGGGAGCGGCCGTCGTCGCTTTCATCGGGGGATCGTTGCCCTTGCTCGTGCGCGGCTGGCAAGCTGCCCGTGCGGCGACGAAACGCCCGTGATTCAGGGAGAAGCTGGCGGCGTCTGGGTGGCCAGCGTTGCCGGCAGGTTGCTTCCGGTCGCCGGGGGAGATTCCTGGGGCAACAGCGGAGCGAAAAGGGTGACCAATAGGGCCACGGTGGCCAAACCCACGGTGGCAGCGATCAGCCAGCGGTTGGCCTGTGTCGCCTGTGCCCACTCGCTGCGGCCGAGCACGGGAACGCCAGCGCCTTGCAGCGAGGGCGGCGCGCTGAACAGCATGGTCTTCCAGTCGGCCGCCGAGGCCGGGCGTTGATCCGGATGCATGGCCATCGCCTGCAGCAAGGCCCTCTCCGTCTGGGGCGAGATGTCGGGATTGATCGCTCGCGGTGGCGTCAGGCTGCCCGGTCGGAGGAAACGCTCCTTGGCATCGGCCGGCGGTGTGCCGGTCAGCAGGTGGTAAAGGGTCGCTCCCAAGGAATAGATGTCGGAGCGGGCGTCCGTGTGCCCCGTGTCGCCGCCGTATTGTTCCAGGGGCGTGTACTGCGCTGTGCCCCGCCCCTGCACCACGGTCACCGTACGGCTGTCATCGGGCAACAACAGCTTAACCAGGCCAAAGTCCACCAACTTGAGCTGGCCGCGGGGCGTCAGTTTGATGTTGGAAGGCTTGATGTCGCGATGCAGCACTGTTGGCTTCTGAGTGTGCAGGTATTCCAGCGCATCGCTCAGTTGCCTGGCCCACTCCAGCACCGTTTTCTCGGCCAGGAACTTGCCCTGCCGTCGGGCGTCGTTCAGGATCTCCCGCAGATCGGGGCCGGGCACGTAGTCCATCACCAGGTATTCCCGGCCCTCGTGGGAGAAGTAGTCAGAGACTTTGGGCAGCGTGGGATGATCGAGGCGCGCCAGAACGCTGGCCTCGCGGTAGAATTGCTCGCGGGTCTGCTCCAGCGTTTCGGGGATGCCCCCCAGTTCGGGCTGGATCTCTTTCAGAGCGCATTCCCGCCCCCGGAGGCGCAGATCCTCGGTGCGGTACACGGCGCCCATGCCTCCCTGGCCGATCAATTCAACGATCTGGTAGCGAGATCGCAGTACGGTTCCGCTGGGCAGTGGTTTGTTCATGGCGATAGATTATGACCCAGGTTTGACATCTTGTCAAATGGAGGTGAAATACCATGGCGCAGGTTCGTGAGAGCGCGATGTTGATCTTGCAGCAAGGCGCGGGCACGGGACGGCGCTGGCCGTTGGGACAGGGCACGCTCACCATTGGCCGGGGCGAGGATTGCGACATCACCCTGCCCGATCGTCACATCTCTCGCTACCACGCCCGCATCTCCTGGGCCGATGGCCGCTACGTGGTGGAGGACCTGGGCAGCAAGAACGGCACCCACGTCAACGGCCGCGAGCTGGCCGCGACGCAGATTCTCGAAGATGGCGACGAGATTCAGATCGCCTTGCGCTTCAAGCTGGCCTTCGTGGACGCCGGGGCCACGGCCCCGCTGACCTTTCCCGAAGCCGCAGAGGCCGGCCTGCGCCTGGACGAGCCCACACACCAGGTCTACATTGGCAGCCATTTGCTGGACCCACCCCTCTCTCCTGCCCAGTACCGCCTGCTCAAACTCCTGGCAGAAGCCAGGGGCGGCATCGTCAGCCGCGAGACGGTGGTACACGCCGTCTGGCCCGAAGCGCTGGAAGAAGGCGTGTCGGAGCAGGCCATTGACGCGCTGGTGCGCCGCCTGCGGGAGCGTCTGGCAGAGTTGGACGACGAGCGCCAATACGTGGTCACCGTGCGCGGCCACGGCTTCCGTTTTGAA
The DNA here is from genome assembly GCA_014383605.1 of Chloroflexota bacterium. Next base: position 8,414 of record JACNHM010000255.1, on the reverse strand, counting down.
CAGGCTCCATAGCGAGGACAACGATGACCCGACCTCAGACCCTGATACTACGATCTCTGCTCACGGCCCTGGCCGTGGCCCTGGCCGTCGCCGGCCAGTGGGTCCTGCAGCAGGCCCGGCAGCCGGGCAGCACCCTGACCTGGCCCCTGGGCGCCGTGCTCCTGGCCCTGGGTGCTCTCCTCTTCGCCCTCTCCGTGATCGAGACCCGGCAGCTATGGCGGCGCCAGCGCATTCCAGGTCTGCCCTCGCGCTGGTCCCTCCCGGCCGATCTCCTGGCTGTCTTGATCATCACCGCTGTGGCGGCGGCCGCCCGCTTCTACCGCATCGCCGAAACCCCGAGCGGCCTGTGGTTGGACGAGACCGACATCGCCAAACAGGCCCTGGACATCCTCAACGGCCTGCGCCCCAAACCCTGGCAGGTTGCCCGTCTGGAGGTGCCCTGGCTTTATCACTACTACGTCGCCTTCTTCTACAAGCTCCTCGGCCCTGGCTACCTCACCGTCAAACTTCCCCATCTGATCACCAGCACTCTCACCGCGCCGGTGCTGTATCTGCTGGCCCGCCAATTCCTCGACCGCCCCATCGCTTTCCTCAGCGCCCTTCTTTGGGCCACGATGCGCTGGTCGGTCAACATGAGCCGCTGGGGACACGCCAATACCCTCACGCTCTTCTGGATCTGCACCGTCTTTCTCTTGCTTTGGCGTGCCCAGGCCACCGGCAAGTGGCGGTGGTGGATACTCAGCGGCCTGGCCCTGGGGCTGAGCCAGTACTCCTACCAGAGCACGCGTGCCCTCGTCGCCATCGTTGCCGTCTTTCTGGTGTACCGCGCCCTTTGCCCGCGCGGCTATTTCCGCCGCTTCTGGCCGCGGATAGTGGTCTTCTGGGTTCTCTTCGCCCTCGTCTACGCCCCGCTGGCCTGGACCTACGTCCAAAATCCTGAGCTGTTCCTGGAGCGCAGCCGGGCCATCAGCATCTTCAACCCCCTCTTCACCCGTGACCCCTGGGCGACCCTCCAAGAAAACATCGGCAAGTACGCCGGCGTCTTCCACTTCCGCGGCGACCACAACGGCCGCCACAACATCCCCGGCGAGCCTATGCTCGACCCCATCACCGGCGTGCTGGCCGTCCTGGGCCTGGCCCTGACCCTGCGCCGCCCCCGGCGTCCGCACCACGCCCTCCTGCTCCTCTGGGTCCTGCCTTTTCTGGCCGTGGGCATCCTCTCCACCGAAGCCCCCAACACCTTCCGCATCTACGTCCTCACCCCGGCCATCGCCCTCCTGGCCGGCCTGGCCATGCAGGCAGTCGGGGATTGGATACTGGATATTGGATATTGGCCGAAACGCGGCGGTTCAAAACGCCCCTCAATATCCAATATCCAGTACCTGGTGGCCGCCACCCTCCTCGCCATTGCCGCCACCGCTGCCGCCTACCTGAATCTCACCCAGTACTTCAACGTCCAGGCTACCCATCCCGGCGTCGTCGGCATGTTCAACGTCGGCCCCACCCGCGTCGGCCAGTACATCGCCACCCTTCCAGACGACGCCACCATCTACCTCGACCGCGAGTTCTGGGCCTTTTCGCCCATTGAGGTCATCAATCCGGGCCGCCCGCTCACGCGCCTCAAAGCCCCCGACCACATCCCGCCGCCACCCGCTCAGACCGGCCCCGTTGCCTATATCCTGGGCACCTACGGTCGCTACCTTCTCCCCCACCTCCAGGGTCTCTACCCCGACGCCCTGATGGAACCGGGCCTTGGTCCAAACGGCCAGCCCATCTTCACCAGCGTGCGGCTGAACGCCGAAACCGTCGCCCAAAAAGGGCTGCAAGGAACCTGGTGGGCCAGCCTGGAGCCTGGCGGCGAACCCGCCGTGGCCGGGGTGACATCTTTCGATCCCCCGCCCCTCACGCCGCCGGCAAGCGCAGAGCTGCGCGGCGGCCTCTACCTGCCGAGTCCAGGGGCCTATGGCCTGCGCGTGGAAGGGGTGGATCGCCTGCGCCTCACCCTGGCCGGCCGCACGGTGCTGGAGACCCCCTCCCAGCCGATTTCCCTCACCCTGCCCGGGGGGCTTGTTCCCGTTCGCCTGGAGATCGCCCTCGCCGGCGCGGCAGCCCCGCGCCTCCTCTGGCGACTGCCCGGTGCAGGCGACTGGGAGCCCATCCCTGAGCAGAACTGGTATCCCCTGGGCATCCCTGATGGCGGCCTGCTGGCGCTCCACTTCGAAGGCGGCGGCCTGCGCACGCCCCCTGTGCGCATCACGCACGATACCTCGCTTTACGCCGACAACGGTGGCGACCTGGCCACCGACGCCATACGCTGGCTCGGCCGCATCCGCATCCCGGCAGCGGGCCTCTACAGCTTCGGCCTGTCCTCGGACGACGGCTCGCGCCTGTGGATAGATGGTCAGCTCGTGGTGGACAACTGGGGCCTGCACGGCGCCGGCTGGGTAGATCGCCCGGCCGATCTCACGCCTGGCTGGCACAGCCTGCGCATTGACTACATTGACAACGGCGGCAGCCACTGGTTCGAAGCCCGCTGGACACCGCCCGGCCAGTCGCCCGGCCCTCTACCCCCTGACATCCTGGGCTGGACCGAGGACGACCTGGCCCAAGCCCTGACGCCGCCCGAAAACCCGCCCCCCGTGCTGCGCATCCTGGATGCCGCGGGCGAACTCGCCGGTACCGTGCCCATCGTCGCCGCACGCCTGGGCGACTCCAAGTTCAACCAGCCCATCGGCGATGCCAACTTCCAGGGCTGGCCCATGAAGCTGGGAAGCACGATGTACGACCACGGCATCGGCGTCTACGGACCGAGCGAAGTGGACTTTGACCTGGCGGGACGTTACCTGCGCTTCCAGGGCCTGGCGGGCGTGGACACCGACACCTACGGCGACTCTCACACCCAGATGCAGATCCTCGGCGACGGCCAGGTCCTCTGGGACAGCGGCCAGATCCACCCCTGGGATCCTCCCACCCCCTTCGACGTGGACGTGGCCGGCGTGCAGCTCATGACCCTGAAACAGATCGAAGAGGGCCACTTCGAGGGACGCGGCGATGCCGTGGATTGGGTGAACCCCACTCTCCGCTAACCCCACGCCCTCACCTTTGCGTTCGCTACGGATCGCCGGACCCGTCGGCCGGCAGCTGGATCTGGCGATCCAGCCGGAGCAATTTGCAGTTTGAGATTTGGAGTTTGACTGTGGCCCTGTTGAGTCTTTACATCCACATTCCCTTCTGCCCGCGCAAGTGCTTGTATTGCGATTTCAACTCCTACGCCGGGCTGGAGCATCTCTTCGCCCCTTACGTCCGGGCGCTGACGGAGGAGATCGCCGCCGCCGGGCAGCAGCGGCAGCGCCCGCCGGTGAAGACCATCTACCTCGGCGGCGGCACGCCGACGCTGTTGCCGCCTGATCTTCTGGCGGACATCCTGGCCGCCTGCCGCCGCGCCTTCGCCGTGCAAGCTGATGCGGAAATCACCTGCGAGGCCAATCCGGGCACGGTGGATCAGCAGCGCTTCGCTGACCTGCGCCGCCTGGGCGCCAACCGCCTCAGCCTGGGCGTGCAGAGCTTCGACGACGGCGAGTTGCGTTTCCTGGGGCGCATCCACACCGCGGCGGAGGCGGAGGCGGCCTTCCACTCTGCCCGTGCGGCGGGCTTCGCCAACGTCAACCTCGACCTCATCTTCGGCCTGCCGGGGCAGCGGACAGAAACCTGGCAGCGCACCCTTGACCAGGCTCTCGCCCTGGCGCCTGAGCATCTTTCCCTCTACGGTCTGAGCGTGGAGGAGGGCACGCCACTGGCCCAGCGCGTGGCCGAAGGCCGCGTCCCTCCTCCCGACGACGATCTGGGCGCCGATCTCTACCTGCTGGCCTGCGACCTCCTGGCCGACGCAGGTTACATGCACTACGAGATCTCCAATTGGGCGAAACAAAGCCCAGACATAGCCTGTCGCCACAATCTGACCTACTGGCGCAACCAGCCGTACCTGGGCTTCGGCGCGGGGGCGCATTCCAGCCGGGAGGGACGGCGGTGGTGGAACGTGCGCTCACCGGCCGAGTACGTTGAGCGGCTAGAGCGGAACCAATCTCCCATCGAAGGCAGCGAGGAGATCAACGACGCGCTGGGCAGGGGGGAAACGATGATGCTGGGGTTGCGGCTGGTGCAGGAGGGGGTGGAGTTCGCCGCCTTTGAGCGCCGCTTTGGGCGACCGCTGCTGGACGTGTACGGTCAGGAGATCGCAGCCCTTGAACAGGTGGGGCTCTTGCAGCGGCTGCCGGAGCGGGTCAGGCTGACCCGGCGGGGGCGGCTGCTGGGCAATCAGGTCTTCGCGCAGTTCCTGCCCTCTTGACCTTCTCGCCCGTTGCTGGTATACTCTGGGCTGTCTGGCCGATGACGTCACCGCTCCAACCGAACGGCCCCGGCGAGGTGCGACTATGGGAACAAAAGAGAAGAAGTACTGGTTTGCCTTCGGCGTGGCGTTGGGATTTGCCACCATCGCCGCGGCGCTCTGGTGGGTGCGCCGGCAGCGGAGACCGCGGCGTCAGCCGCTGGTGTTGGAGATCGTCAGCGGACAGCCAACGGTGATCGTGCCCCCGCCATCGCAGCCTTCACGGGCGCGGCGGACAGCCTTTGCGGCTGTTTCCGCCCTGCTGCTGATGGCGCTGATCGCCAGCACACTGCTGGGCCTCATCCGCTCCACCTGGGCCATTGATGGCCGCGTAGACGTGAGTCCACAAGCACTGGTCACGGTGCAGATGGTACGGGACGAGTTGGTGCAAACCGGCCAGGCCCCGCAGGCGGTGAAGTGGCTCGACGATGCCTTGCAGCCCGCCACTTACGGCGGCGACGTGCTCATCTATCTGAAAGAAGCGGCCGTCGCCCTGCCGCAGGAAGCCCCCGAACCGCGGCGCATATTGCGTGCTCTGATCAACGGACTGGAGGGCGCACCAAGCTACTCATCCTCCTACACTGTGCCCTGACCGACCTCCACTGGTTCGACGGCGCGGCACTGACAAAATCTGCATCTTGCCTCTTGCCTCTTGCTTCTTGCCTCTTGCTTCGTCACCGCTGCCGCCCTCGCAGCGATGCGGCCAACTCCCGCAGCGGCGCCAGCGCCTCCTCGCTCAATCCGGTAAGCGCCAGACAGGTCATCGCCGTATCGTGAGCCTCGTCCGCCAACTGCTGGGCATAGCTGCGAGCGTTCACCTCTTCCAGCAGCGCCAGCACGGACGGGACGTCCTCGGCCGTCAGCTCTGGTTGGCGATAGAGGGGCCGCAAGCGCTCAGCCACGGCGCTCGCCAGCGCGTAGACCACGGGCAGCGTTTTCTTTTTCTCCAGGATGTCGCTGGCCGCCGGCTTGCCGGTGAGCGCTTCGTCGCCCCAGATGCCCAGGATGTCGTCTTGGATCTGGAAAGCGATCCCCAGGCTCTTGCCGAAGCGGTGAAACATGCTGGCCGTCTGCCCGGGTGCGCCGGCCAGCAGCGCCCCCAGGCCAGTGGAAAGCCCCAGCAGCGCCGCCGTCTTGCCCTCGATCATCTCCAGGTACTCGTCCACGGTCACATCCAGCCGCGCCTCAAAGCTCATGTCCAGGAACTGCCCCGCCGTCAAGGCCACGCACGTATCGTCGAAAGCACGCGTCGCCGCCAGCAGGCGTGCGGCGGGCACATCATGTTCCGATAGCCGCCCCAACGTCTGATGGGCCAGGGCGAACAGGGCATCCCCCACGTTGACGGCCTGGGGCACGCCCCACAGCGCCCAGACGGCCGGCCGGCCGCGCCGCGTGGGGCTGTTGTCTTCGATGTCGTCGTGCACCAGCGAGAAGTTATGCAGGATCTCGATGGCCACCGCCGCGGGCAGCGCCACCTGCACGTCTCCACCAGCCGCCTCGCAGGCCAACAGGCAGAGCAGAGGCCGCAGCCGCTTGCCGCCGCCTCCCGTCCGGGGCCGCAAACCCTCATCTAACCAGCCCAGGTGGTACTGCATCATGGCGTGGTGGGCGGCCAGCGTCTCCCGCGGCGCCCGCAGCACCTCACGCAAAGCCTCTTCGATCAACGGCAAATAGCGGGTTTTAGCACCCTGCATGCTCATCTCCGTTTTCCAGCGCGTTTTTGGGCTTTGAGTTTTGGAGTTTGGATTTCATTCACTGTCCACCGCCGATGACCTGCAAAGGCACGGCGTCGCGGAAGCGGGTCAGCCCGTTGGCGGCGCCGAAGTAGACCACGTCATCGGGCGCCACAAGGATGACGTTGACCGGGCCGTCGGCCAGGCCATCCTCACTCGTGTAGGCCAGCCAGGCGTCGCCGAAGCCGTAGGCCGCGCCCTGTGCCGTGCCGATCCACATGGCCCCGCGGTCATCGAAGGCGATGTCGTAAACGGGCACGTCCACCAGCGTGTCGAAGGCCGTCTGCACACGCCACTCCTCGCCCGTCCAAACGCCCAGGCCGCCTCCGGTCTCGGCAGCACCGGCCATCGCTGCCCAAAGCGAGCCGTCGGGAGCCACGGCCAGCGCGCTGACGCGGTCTCCCACCAGGCCATCCTCCGGGCCGAAGAGCTGCCAGGTCTCACCGTCGTAGCGAGCGATGGCGGGCGCGCCCCCCGCACTGCCCAGACCCAGCCACACCACACCCTCTTCGTCCACGGCCACCGCGCTGACCGGTGTCGAGGGAACGTCGTCAGGCAGAGGCAGCGGCTGCCAGCCTTGGCCGTCGGTGCGGGCCGCGCCCTCTGCCGTCCCGGCCCAGACGTGGCCCTGCGCATCGGCGGCCAGCGCGTGCACCTCGTCGCTGGGCAGGCCGTCGGCGGTGGTGTAGTTGATCCAGCGCAGCCCGTCGTAGCGGGTGAGGCCGGCTGGGGTGGCGAACCAATAGCGCCCCTGAGGGTCGAGCAACATGGCGCGCACGTTGTCGCTGGCTAACCCGTCCTCGGACCGACGCACCGTGAACCAGTGAGGATCGCTCCACACGGTGAGGCCGCTGCTGCCGCAGGCGATCCACAGACGCCCCTGACGATCGAGCAGTAGATCGTTGACGAAGTTCTCGGCCAGCCCGTCATCGGTGGTGAAGGCTCGCCACTCCGGCGCCAGCGGGGTGTCGTTGAGCCGCGCCAGCCGCCAGCCGTCGGCCTGGCGGACGATCTCCCACGTCTCATCCTCACTCCATACCGTCTCTTCGCCGAAAGGGTCTGTCCAGCGCAGGGTCACGGCGGCGCGGGCAGCGTTCTCGCTCTCCTCCAGCAACGCCAGCCGCTCCAGTCGCAGGTCCGGCCGCCACGTCAGGCGGTCAGCCAGGGCCTCGGCGTCAAGCTGAACCTGGAGCGCGTCGCTCCACCAGCGGCGGGCGGCTTCGGCGTCCTCAGCGCCCAGGGCCTGGTAGTAGTGCAGCAACGCCGCCTCGGGATGGGGGGCATCGGGCGGCGCGTCCGCTTCCCAGATCGTCTCCTGCAGCACCTGATAGCGGCCATCTTGCCACGCGGCCGAGCCGCGGGTGATGATGCCGGAACGGGGGAAGACACGCTCCAGGCTGGCGAAGCGCAGCCGCCCCTGGTCATCCTCTTCCATGGTCAACTGGCCGCGGGCCTGGAAGCTGAGCAGCGGCACGTAGCCGTCGCCGCCCCATTGCAGGACGTGCACGGCGGGCGTCTCCGCATCCCACTGCCCTTCCAACAGCAACTCGCTGCGGCCGTCACCGTTGATGTCTTCCACGCGCAGCTTCTCCCATCTCTCCTGGAAGAGTGCCATCGCCGCCACGTCGCCCAGCCAGTAGACCTCAGGCAAGGGGACCTCTTCGGCGGCAGGGGTCGGCGTGGGCGTCTCGGGGGTGGGCGGCTCGGCGACGAGCCCGCGGATGACGGCGTCCGGCTGGTCGCTGTCGCGGTAGAGCACGATGGTCTCCTGCACGCCATCGTCGTCGGTGTCCGCGGCGACCACGTGCACCACCCGTGCCCGCGGGGGGAGGAAGTATTGCAGGGGAGGCAGATAAGGCCCTGGCGTGGGAGGCGGCAGCGTGGGAACTGGCGTGGCCGTGGGCGGTGACGTGGGCGAAGGGACGGGCACCGTCGGCGTGGGCGTCCGATCTCGCGGGCAGGCGGCCAGCGCCAAGGGCAACAGGACGAGGAGCAGCAGCAGCGCAAGCGTGCGCAGCGCAAGGCTACAGGTGGAAATGGAGAATGGACGATGGAAAATGGAAAAATGAGCTGCGGTGAGTCTACGGATGGAACGGAGCGCTCTGGACATGATTCTCCCTCCGGCGTTGGTGATGGCGACTGCGGAACACGCATCACGCCGCCCATTGTAACACGAGGCAGCACAAAGGCCAAGTTGCCGTTTCCCCTTTCCTCCCAAAGCGGGTATAATGACAGGGGTTCCGAGTTTCGGGTTCGAGGGTTTCAGGTTGGCCTTCAACCTGCAACCCTGAAACGCC
>JACNHM010000027.1 GCA_014383605.1 Chloroflexota bacterium | reverse complement strand
TTTGTGGATTTTTTGGACGTAGATAGTGAGGAACGGTCCTTCGAGGTGGTCATCTTTGACACGGCGCCCACGGGCCATACTCTGCGCCTGTTGGAGTTGCCGGTGGACTGGAGTCGCCACATCGAGGAAGCAGCCGGGGGCAGCGGCCAGACCTGCCTGGGGCCGGTGGCCACCATCCAGGAGTCCAAGGCCAAATACGACCGGGCGGTGGCCCTGATGCGCGACTCGGCCCGTACCACGTTCGTGTTTGTGCTCCAGCCCGAGGCCACGCCCATCAAGGAGACCCAGCGGGCGATGGCCGAGTTGTCCAAGTTGGGCATCGAGACCCACAAGCTCATCGTCAACGGCATCATCCCCCAGGAGGAGAGCCGCAACGCGTTCCTGGCCCAACGCATCCAGATGCAGGCCCCCTACCTGGCCCAGATCGAACGGGAGTTGCTCCTGCCGGCGCGGCGGATGCCCCTGTTAGACGAGGAGATCAAGGGCGTGGAACGGCTGCGCTACGTGGCCGGGCTGCTGTACGGTGGGGAGCAAGAGGCCAGCGGCCGGTGGCAGCGTCTCATCCCCGACGAGGAGGTGCGGCGCTGTTCGCCCTCGTCCCGCTGGCGAGGGTTGGCCCGGCCAGATGAGGTGGTGCCCCGCCTGGTACCGGCCAACGGCCACGGCCGCACCCTGTTCTTCGCCGGCAAGGGCGGGGTGGGCAAGACGGCCCTGTCGTGCGTGACAGCAGTGTGGCTGGCCCGGCAGGGCTACCGCACCCTGCTGTTAACCACCGACCCGGCGGCCCACATCGGCGACGTGCTGGGCCAGCCAGTGGGCGACGAGGTGGATTCCGTGTCCGGAGTGGACAACCTGTGGGCGGCCAAGATTGACCCCAAGGTAGCCGCTGAAGCCTACAAAGCCCGCATCCTGGATGAGGCCCGGCAGCAGGGCCGCCCCCCGGAGTCGCTGCAGGCCATGGCCGAGGAACTGGACAGCCCGTGCACCGAAGAGATGGCCGCCTTCGACCGCTTCATTGATTATGCCTCGCTGGATCGGTACGACGTGTTGGTGTTCGACACCGCCCCCACCGGCCACACCCTGCGCCTGCTGGAGCTGCCGGTGGACTGGAGCCAGCAGTTGGAGATCAAGATCTACGTCTCGGCCGAGCTTTCGCAGGCTGACGCGGCGGCCAAGGCTCGCTTCGGACAGGTCGTTGACATGATGCGCGACCCGCAGCGATCTACTTTTGCTTTCGTGATGTATCCCGAATCCACGCCCATCGTCGAGGCCTGGCGGGCGATAGAGGAGCTGCGCACGGTGGGCATCGAGCCGGGGCTGGTGGTGGCCAACCAGGTGTTGCCGCCAGAGCAGTGCACCACCGAGTATTTCTGCCGGCGGTCGCTGATGCAGGCCCGCTATTTGGAAGAGATGGCCGAACGCTTCCGGATGCCCATCTTGACCATGCCTCTTTTGGAGCGAGAGGTGCGGGGTCTGGACACCCTGGTCGCGGCCGGCCAGGCGCTGTTTTCGGAAATGGCCTGGAGCACAGGCCGGAATTGAGAGTCCTTGAAAGGGCCGGGGAGGAGAATCATGTCAGAATGGAAAGTGCTGGCACGAGGGGGTGAGGGTGCTGGGATCAGCCGTTGTCCTGGTGGGCACATTCACCTGGACTACGGCAACGTGACCCTGCGCTTCACCGAGGAGAATTTCCGCGCCTTCGCGACCATGGTGGGACGGGCGGCGGCCAATCTGGGCGGAGTCCAACTGCCGCAGGGGCTGGCGGCCCTATTGAGGGGCAAAAACGTCATCGTCTTTTCCAGTAATTGATGGGGACTGAGAGCAAGAGACTTGCTTTGTCCCTTGGCGTTAGGGGCCGATGGTTCCTTTTGTTCGGCATAGAGGAGGCTGCAAGATGAAGTCCATTTATATGGATCATAACGCCACCACGCCTCTGCGTGCAGAGGTGCTGGAAGCAATGTTGCCCTACTTGAAAGAGGAGTTCGGCAACGCATCCAGCATACATGCCTTCGGTCGCAGGGCGGCCATCGGCATCAACGAGGCGCGGGAGAAGGTGGCCGGGGCCCTGGGCTGTCAACCGGAGGAGGTGGTCTTCACCGGCTGCGGCACCGAATCAGACAACCAGGCCGTCAAGGGGGTAGCCTACGCCCAGCGGGGAAAAGGCGATCACATCATCACCACCCAGATTGAGCACCATGCTGTATTGCATACCTGCCAGTACCTGGAGAAGCAGGGCTTTCAAGTCACCTACCTGCCGGTGGACGAGTACGGCGTGGTTGACCCGGATGACGTGCGCAAAGCCATCACTGATCGAACCATCTTGGTCAGCATCATGCATGCCAACAACGAGGTGGGCACCGTCCAGCCCCTGGCCGAAATCGGCCGCATCGTCAAGGAGAAAGGGGTGACCTTCCATACCGACGCGGTGCAGACCTTCGGCAAGCTGCCCACCAGGGTGGACAAACTGGGGGTGGATCTTTTCTCCCTTTCGGCCCACAAGCTCTACGGGCCCAAGGGCGTGGGCGCGTTGTATGTGCGCAAGGGCACCCGCCTTGACTCGCTGTTGCACGGCGGCCACCATGAGCGCAACCGTCGGGCCGGGACGGAGAACGTGGCCGGTATCGTGGGGCTGGGCCGGGCGGTGGAACTGGCGCTGGTCGAGATGGAAGAGGAGGCCCACCGCCAGGCGACCTTGCGGGAACGGCTATGGGAAGGGATCGCGGCCAACGTCGA
>JACNHM010000573.1 GCA_014383605.1 Chloroflexota bacterium | reverse complement strand
GGGGTTAAGGGTTAGGGGATGCTCACTGGCTGGCTCATTCCCCTAACCCCTCCCCCCTAACCCTTCGAGTGACACAAATCATGTCCGAGTCTAAACCTGTTTCCGTAAGGCAATTGTCGAGAGCGACGCCCGTTCAAACCCACGAACGTGTGCAGTTCGTGGACATCCTGCGCGGCTTCGCCGTGCTGGGCATCCTGATCGCCAACATGTTCAGCTACAGCGGAGCCTCCTACGAGCCGCAGGGGCTGGCCGGCTTCGACCGCATCCTGGTGGCCACGATCCGCTTCCTGGTGGAGGCCAAGTTCTACTCGCTCTTCTCGCTGCTGTTCGGCTGGGGCATGGCCGTGCAGATGCTGCGGGCCGAGGCCCGGGGGACGAAGTTCGTCCCCGTCTTCCTGCGGCGTCTGTTCATCCTCTTGATCTTCGGCGTGCTGCACGCCTTCTTCATCTGGATGGGAGACATCCTGGGCATCTACGCGCTGTACGGATTCCTGCTGCTGTTCTTCCGCAAACGCTCCGGAAAAGTGTTGCTGGCGGCGGCCGGATTTGTCCTGCTCCTCTCCATCGTGATGACCGTGCCTGGGGAGATGATGGACAATGTCCGCACCTGGTATGAAAACGCCACCGCGTTTCTCCGCTCCCGTACCTATCCGGAGAGCCTCTACGCGTCTGGTACCTACAAGGAGATCACCCGTCTCCGGATCCAGGAAACCCTCGCACACCGTTCCTATTTCATCTACACCTTTGGCAACATCTTTGGCATGTTCCTCTTGGGCTTGTACATCGGCAAGCGCAGGATCTTCCACGATGTTAGCAAGCATCTGCTGCTGATCCGTAAGGTCTTGTGGATCGCTCTGGCCATTGGTATCGTCTTCAACGGTATCTACATCTATACTCTCCTCAACCAGGATTGGGCGCCGCCGCAGTACCACCGCTTGATTACCCGCGGCGCCCGCACCATTGGCGCGCCGGCGCTGATGCTCTTTTACGTTTCGGCCATCATTCTCCTGCTGCAGAAGGAGGCCTGGCGAGAACGGCTGGCGCCGCTGGCCAGCGTCGGCCGCATGGCGTTCACCAACTACCTGCTCCAGTCCGTCGTCGCCACGCTGATCTTCTACAGCTACGGCCTGGGGCTGTACGGTGAGTTCGGCCCGCTGTTCGGCCTGGCCCTCACCATGGTCATCTACCTGAGCCAAATCCGCCTGAGCGGCTGGTGGCTGGAGCGCTTCCCCTACGGGCCGATGGAATGGCTGTGGCGCGTGCTCACCTATGGCAGACTCCAGCCCCTGCGAGTAGGGGCGATCCCTTGCGGTCGCCCTTCTGGGCAGGCGCAAGGCCTGCCCCTACTCCAAGCCCGGGTGGACCGCAGAATCGTGTTCGTCTGGGTGGTGCTGCTGATTTGGGCCGGCGCGCTGGGCTTTTGGTGGCTGCGCTTGCAACAGCCCGAACTGGCATTGCCGGCACCCCGGGCTACGGTGCAGGCCAGAGCGACCGCCACCGCCCGCGCCGTGCGGGCCACCTCCACTCTACCGCCTCTGGCCACGCCGGCCACCCAGCCGCTGCTGCGGCAGCCCGGCCCGGCCGTGCGCGCCGGCGATCTTTGGTCTGTGGCCATGAGCTTCGACGAGGAGCAAGCCTTCGACCACATCGTCGAGCTGGCCGACCCCGCCTACGCTGGTCGCCGCGCCGGCACCGCAGGCGGCCGCGCCGCTGCCGACACCATCGCCGAACGCTTCGCCGCCTATGACCTGCAGCCCGCCGGCGACGGCGGCAGCTACTTCCAGGAATTCTCCCTCGACTACTTCGTCGCCCTGGAGGACGCGCCGGCACTGGCTGTGCTCGGTCCCGATGGCGCGGCGCTCGGCGACTACCGTTTCCGTGAAGATTTCACCACCCTGATCGGCAACTACGGCGGCGAGGGCCAGGCCGAGGGACCGGTGGTCTGGGCCAACACCTGCGCCCACGACGACTTCGACGACCTGGACGTGGTGGGCAAGGTGGTGCTCTGCCGCGACGGCGGCAACGAGGACAGCCTGCGCAACGGCCTCGAACACGGCGTGGCCGGGCTGCTGCTGTGGCAGGATCCTGGCGAACGCCCCTTCGACCGCCTGGGCCGCTACCGCCAGTCCTGGGTTCCCGTGACCTATCCCTCCTTCGCCGTCTCGCCGCCGGTGGTGGAAGACCTGCTGCAGGGCAGCGGGCTGACGCTGGCCGACCTCACCGTCCAGTTCCAGAGCCTGGAGCTGCCCACCCGTGCCCGGCTGAGCTCTTCGCTCGACGAGCAGGAAGGCGTGGTGGGCCGTAATGTGCTGGGCGTCATCCCCGGCGCTGACCCGCAATACGCTGACGAGGTGATGATTGTCAGCGGCCACTACGATCACATGGGCCGCGACCCCGACGGCGCGGTGTGGTACGGAGCCAACGACAACGCCTCGGGCGTGGCCGCGCTGCTGGAGATCGCTCGCTCCTGGCAGGAGGCGGGCTACGTCCCCGACCGCACCGTGCTCTTCGCCGCCTGGGATGCGGAAGAGCAGGGGCTGTGGGGCGCCATCCACTACGTCCGCCAGCCAAGCTACCCGCTCACGACCACCGTGGCCATGCTCCAACTCGACATGGTGGGCGGCGAGGGCAGCCTGACCATTGATGGCTCTGGCCCGCTGGCCAACAAGCTGCAGGAGATGGCCGTCTCGCTGGGCATCACCAGCACGGTCGCTGACTACGGCCACAGCGACCACGTGCCTTTCCGCCAGTCCAGTGTGCCGGCCAGTCTGCTCATCTGGGACTATGGGGATGACCCTTACTACCATCGCCCCTCGGATGTGCCCAAAACCATCGTGCCAGAGCGGTTGGCCGCCGCCGGCCGCCTGGCCAGCCTGGCCCTGCTCAACCTGGCCTCGGTGGAGCCGGACATCCGCGACCTGGTGGAGGGGCGGGAGGCGGCACTCGTCGCCGCTGACCGCGCGCTCTTCCTGGCCACGTCCGCGGCCGAGCAGCAGGCCGCCGACGGCTTCTGGTGGGACGATGCGCTGGCCCGCGGGCTGCGGGAGGTGAACCTGCGGGCTGCGGACATCGTCGCCGCCCGCGACGTGGCCACGGCCACGCTGAGCATCAGCTTCCGACAGGGGGATGAGGGCATACCGCGCACGCTGCGCGGCACGGCCCGCTTCCGCCGCAGCGACGACGGCTGGCGCTACGCCGGTCCCGCCCTGGCCGAGCTACCGGCCGACCGTTTCATTATCGCTTATTCGCCTGGCCAGGAGAAGCTGGCAGCCTCCGTGCTGCGTACTGCCGAGGCTCTGTTTCTCCCCCTCTCCCCCTCTCCCCCTCTCCCTTTCCCCCTCCCCCTGTCCCTCTACCCCAGCGCCGATGAGCTGCGGCTGGCCGTATCGCCGGCGTTGCCCCAGTCCACCAGGGCCTGGGTGGACGGCAACGGCGCGCACCTGGTGACCACGAACGATCTGACGCAGACGCAGCTCTTCACCGCCACTCTGACCCAACTGGCCCTGGCGCAGACCGGCATGGCGGAAGCACAGGCCCCCTGGCTCTGGGCCGGACTGCCCCTGGTGCGCGAGGCGGCCGACGATCCGCTGACCTCTCAGCGCACCCACCTGCCGCGGCTGCAGAAGCTGCTGGAGGAGGGGGAGGCCGCGCCCCTGGCTGAATTCCCCGCCCAGCGCGAGGTCACGTCATCCGCAGAGCTCGACCGCTGGCGGGCCCAGGCCTGGGCCATGACCGCTCATCTGCTGGATCAGCACGGCGCCGACGCCGCCGCCCTGCTGGCGACAGCGTTCGGCCGCGGGCTGTCGCCGGAGGCTGCTTTCCAGCAGGTGCTGGCCGTCTCGCCGGAGGCCTTCGACATTGCCTGGCAGGAGGGCTGGCGCGCTCGCCTGGCCGGCGCGGAGCAAGGGCTGCAGGCGCTGCTCACCGCCCGGCAGGCCGCGGTAGCTGCTGGCAACGTGGAGGGTTTCCTGGCCACCGTGGACCCCGAGGACGCCACGCTGCTGGCGGAGGAACTGCACTGGTTCGCCGACCTGAGCGAGCAGCCTCTCCAGACCTTCGAGCTGGAAGGGCAACTGCTGGCTTTGGGATCTGTCCAAGAGGTCTGCAGAGGCGGCTCCCAGCCGCCGACAAATCGCCGACAGGGTGTCGGCTCTGCGTATTGTCCGGACGACGGCGCGCTGGCTCGCCTCAGTCTCCGCTACCAGCCTGTGGGGGGCAGCGAGCGGCGGGTGAACACCGAGGTGGAACTGCTCCAGCGCGGGGAACGCTGGTTCTACGGTGGTATTCCCCTGGCCGCCACGACCAGCGAGCACTTCGTCGTCCGCCACCCGTCACGCCTGGCCGCACTGGCGGCGGCTCTCCTGCCCCACTTGGAGGAGATCTACACCCGCGAGACGAGCGATCTGGCGATCATGCCCGCGGCTCCTACCGAAGTTAAGCTCTACGACCAGGCCGCGGCCTTCCGCTCGTCCATCGCCCTCTCCCTGCCCAACGACGTGAGCAGTTGGGCGGAGCCGGGTGAGGCCATCAAGATCCTGGCCGACGGGGACAGCGACGCCGCCGACTACCGCGGGCGGCTGGCGCAAGCGTTCGCTCACCACCTGCTGGCACTGCCGGGACTGGCGGTGGACTGGCTGAGCGAGGGCATTGCCCAGGTGGAGATGGCGCGGATCGCCCCGCAAAGCGGCTACCTGGCGGCGCGGCGGCTCTCCAAGGTGCAGAAAGCGGCCGAGAACGGCCAACTGCCGCCGCTGGCCGATCTGGCGGCCTTCGATCAGCTTGCATCGAGCCAGGCCGACCTGGTCTACGGCGCGGTGCGCGACGCCGTGGGCTACCTCGTCACCGCCCACGGCCAGGCACCGCTGAACGAGCTGGTGCGTCTGCTGGCGCAAGGTGAGGCATTGGACGTGGCTTTCCCGGCCGCGTTGGACACGACGCTGGCCGAGTTCGAGGCGGCCTGGCACGAGTCGGCGGCCCGCGGGCACGTGCCGCCGCAGTGGACGGAGGACGCCCTGACCTTCGACGGCGAGGCCGCGCTGGCGCACGTGCGGGAGCTGGCCAGTCCGGCTTACGACGGGCGGGAAGCGGGCACCCCCGGCGGCGCGGCGGCGGCCCGCTACGTGGCCGAGCAGTTCGCCGCCCTGGGGTTGCAGCCCGCCGGCGACGAGGGCACCTACTTCCAGCATTTCCCCCTCACCCGCACCCTGTCCTCGGACGTGCCGCGTCTGAGGCTGCAGATGGACAGCGGCCAGCCCCTGGGCGAATTTGTTTACGGTCACGACTTCCGAGAGGTAATGGTCGGCGGCGCGGGCGGCGGCACGGTGGCCGGTCAGGTGGTCTGGGTGCGGGATGATAACTACACGGACATGGACTTGGGCGGCAAGATCGTCCTGCGGCGAGTCAGGGGCGGCGTGAGGTCAGAAGTGCAGCGGGCCATCGAGCACGGCGCCGGCGGGCTGCTCCTGGTCACCGACGTGCAGGAGACGGAGTTGCAACGCCGCCTGCCGCTGGCCCTGC
This sequence comes from Chloroflexota bacterium, assembly GCA_014383605.1. The sequence continues at coordinate 8,061 of JACNHM010000573.1, read as the reverse complement.
GCGAGATCTTTACCACGACCATCCCCGTGCTGGAGCTGACCATGGGCAGCTTCAACAGGCTCGTAGACGAGGCCGGGTACACGCTGGCCGATTTCAACGCTTCGCCGCCGGCCTTGCCCTTGCGGTTGCAAGCGGAAATGGTCGTGCCGCTTTCGCCGCCGCAGCCGACGACGACGGCCAATGTGCTGGGGCTGATCCCCGGCCGCGATCCCGAACTGACAGACGAGTGGGTCATCCTCAGCGCCCACTACGACCACGTGGGCCGCAGCGCCGATGGCACGCTCTATCCCGGCGCCGACGACAATGCTTCCGGCGTGGGCGTGCTGCTGGAGGTGGCGCGGCTCTGGCAGGAGGCGGGCGTCCAGCCGCGCCGCAGCCTGCTCTTCGCCGCCTGGGGAGCCGAGGAATTCGGGCAGCTCGGCTCCCAGCACTACGTCGCCCATCCCCTGCGCCCGCTGACGGACACGGTGGGCCTGTTCAATCTGGACGCCGTGGGCGCTGGCCGCGGCTTCTTCCTGACCATGGAAGGGGACATCACGCGGGAGGCGCTGCTGCGGGCGCGCCTGGAGAACGCCGCCGACCAACTCGGCGGGCGGGTGGATTTCGCCACGGCAGCGGAGGTCAGCGACCAGACCTCGTTTCAGGAGCAGGACGTGCCGGCCTGCTTGCTCACCTGGGACGACAGCGAGGACGACGCCAACCATCCCCAAGACACACCCGACCGCGTCGACCCGCTCAAGTTGACCAAGACGGGCCGCATCGTGGCCCTGGCCCTGCGCACGTTAGCCGAGTGAACGAGGAAAGTCAAATGTCCCATCTTGATGTTCGTCAGATCAGCAAAACGTTCGACGACACCCCCGTCCTGCACGAGGTCAGCTTCACCGTGGAGGAAGGGGAGGTGGTCTGCCTGCTCGGCCCTTCGGGCTGCGGTAAGACGACGCTGCTGCGCATCATCGCCGGACTGGAGGAGCCCGACGAAGGTCGCGTCCTCTTCGCCGGCCGCGATCTGGCCGCCGTGCCCGTGCACCGCCGCGGCTTCGGGCTGATGTTCCAGGACTACGTGCTCTTCCCGCACAAGGACGTGGCCGCCAACGTCGCTTTCGGCCTGCGCATGCAGGGACTGGCGGAAGCGAAGATTCGGGCGCGCGTGGCGGAGATGCTCGACCTGGTAAGCCTGCAGGGCTACGAGCAGCGCCAGGTCTACGAGCTTTCCGGCGGTGAGCAGCAGCGGGTGGCCCTGGCCCGCAGCCTGGCCCCGCGGCCGCGCTTGCTCATGCTGGATGAGCCCCTGGGCTCTCTCGACCGCACGCTGCGCGAAGGTCTGCTAGGTGAACTGCGCGCCATCCTGAAGGCTGTGGGGGTGACGGCGCTCTACGTGACCCACGATCAAGAGGAAGCCTTCGCCGTGGCCGACCGTGTGCTCATCATGCAGGCCGGGCGCATCGTGCAGGAAGGCACGCCGGAGGCGGTGTACCGGAAGCCAGCCAGCGAGTTCGTCGCTCGCTTCCTGGGGCTGAACAATCTGCTGCCTGGCCGCGTGACGGCGGTTGCTCCGGCGCTGGAGATTGCCACCGTCCTGGGCACGTTGGCCCTCGATCCCGCGGAGGCGGGTGAGGCTCACGTCGGCGAGGAGGTCACCGTGGTCATCCGGCCCGAGGCGGCCAGCGTGGTGCCCTCCTCCGCAGCAGAGGAAAGCAACCTGCTCTCCGGCGTGCTGGTGGCCTGCTCCTTCCGCGGCAGCTCGCATCGGCTGCGCACGCGGCACGAGAGGGATGTGGAGCTGGAATTCGAGATCGCCGGGGCCTGCGACGTGCCATCCCTCGGCGACACCGTGTGCCTGGCCCTCGACCGCGCGGCGATGACCTTGCTGCCGTAGAGTTCCGTCAGCGATTTGACAGAGACTCGCAAACGCGGGTATAATGATGATGCCCTGGCAGGGGAGGAACACGTTTTCCTCCCCGCTTTTGTGCTATCAATCCGCACGGGTGACGTTTGTTCGTCGCCCGCGTGATTCCAGGAGATATCTGTTATGCCTAAGCGAACGTATCAACCCAAAGTGCGGCGACGCCAGCGAGTGCACGGTTTCCGGCGTCGTATGAGCACGACCGGCGGGCGGCGGGTGATCAACGCGCGCCGCCGCAAGGGTCGCAAGCGACTCACGGTGTGAGGTGAAGCGGCAGCAACGGCTGCGGGACAAAGTCCGCTTCCGGCAAGTGCGGCAAGAAGGACGCTCGTGGGCCCACCCTCTCCTCGTGCTCTGTGCCTTGCCCAACGACTTGCCCCATAGCCGCTTCGGCTTCACCGCCAGCCGTCGCGTGGGCAAGGCAACGGCCCGTAATCGAGCGCGACGGCTCATGCGGGAGGCGGCCCGTCTCCATCTGCAGGACATTGAGGCAGGATGGGATGTGGTTTTCATCGCCCGCGCGGCCATCGCTGAGGCCAGCTTCCAAGAGGTAGCAGTGGCCTGTACGCTGGTGTTGCGACGGGCCAGGTTATGGCGACGAGAGCAATGAAGCAGGTTTTTCTGGTTTTGATCCGCTTTTACCAGCGTTTCATCTCCCCTGCACTGCCTCCGAGCTGCCGCTTCAACCCGAGTTGCTCTGAATACAGCTACGAGGCCATCCAGCGCTACGGCCTGTTGCGAGGCGGCTGGCTGAGCCTGCGCCGCATCGCACGCTGCCACCCCTGGAATCCCGGGGGATATGACCCTGTACCATAAACTGTTTCGAAGGTTGCAAGTTTCAGGTTCGAAAGTTGTGCGGCCAGTTCCAGGACATACCCCAAGATGTCTGTCCTGAACCTTCGAGCTTTGGAACTACTCTGAGAGGTGAGTGAGATTACATGAAGTATAGACGCGGATTTGTCTTGTTGGTGATATTGGCGTTGGCTACGCTGTTGCTGACCGGCTGCAGCACCCAGCGGGGACCTGTTGACCCTGAAGCTCCGGCACAGGGCATGTGGCAGGCGCTGGTGGTCTTCCCCCTCACCGAGGCGCTGATGTACATCAACCGGGTGCTAGCTGGCGCGGGCATCCCCTACAGCTATGGCTGGTCCATCATCGTTTTCACTATCCTGATCAAGCTGGTCACGCTGCCGCTGACCATCAAGCAGATGCAGTCCACGAGGGCCATGCAGGAACTGCAGCCGCAACTGCAGGAACTGCAGAAGAAGTACGCCAAGGACCGCGAGACGCTGGCCCAGAAACAGATGGAACTGTACAAGGAAGCGGGAGTCAATCCCATGGGCGGCTGCCTGCCGCTGCTCATCCAATTCCCCATCCTCATCGGCCTCTACAACGCGCTCTATCGCCTGGCTGGCCTCCCAGGCGAATTGGAGGGACAACGCTTCTTCTGGATACCTGATCTTTCCTTCCCTGACCCCACGGCAGGCACGAAATGGTTGGGCGAGGCCTGGCAGGCGCAGGACTGGTACCAACTCGTCGCCTATCTGAGTCTGCCCATTCTGTTGGTGGTGACTCAGATCATCGTGCAGAAGATGACCACCACGTCCAGCAGCAGCAGCAACGATCCTCAAGCGTCCATGATGAACCAGATGATGCTGATCATGCCCATCATGTTTGGCTGGATCACCCTGAGCGTGCCCTCGGGGCTGGCGTTGTACTGGGTGGTGTCCAACCTGCTGAGCCTGGTGCAGCAGTACTTCACGGTCAGAACCTCCCGCTCCGCGCCGGCGGCGGTGAAGGTGTCCCAGATCGAAGCCAGGGAGCCCAAGATCAAAGCTCCGGTGGTAGAAAGCGACGACCTGGCCCTCATCAAGGGCATCGGCCACAAGACGGCCTCCGTGCTGATCGCAGAGGGTATCACCACCTTTGATGACTTGGCTGCTGCCGACGAAACGCTACTGGCAGACATCATGGATGGTGCAGACCTCCCGCCCGGCGACTACACATCCTGGATCAGACAGGCCCAGCGGCACGTCGAGAGCATGACAAGTTCCTGAGGTTGTCCGCGCCTTAACCGCCGCAGAAGGACAAGGAAGTAAGAAAGTGACGATGACATCTACAGGTAAGACCATCGAAATCCGGGGCAAGAACGTCGAGACCGCCATCGAACAAGGACTCGCTGAGTTGGGTCTGAGGCGCGACGAGGTGGAGGTCGAAGTGCTGAATCCCGGCAGCCGTGGCGTGCTGGGCATCGGCTCCGAGGACGCCCTCGTGCGCCTGACGCGGCGACCGCGGCCGCTCGCGCCGGAAAAAGCCGCCGCAGAGCATATCCGCGCGGCAGCCCCAAAGACCGTTGCCGTGGCGCGGAAGGAAAAGCCAACCCCGATCACCGCTCCCGAGCCGAAAGCGCCGCCAACTCCACCGGAGACGGCAGCGGAGGAAGTCAGCAGTGAAAGTGAAGAGGAAGGCGCACCCCTGGCCCATGAACTGCTGTCGGATTTGCTGAAGCACCTGGGGGTAGACGCTGACGTCCAGGCCCGCTACGCCGAGGCGGCAGAGGGAGAAGAGCCACCGCTGCTGCTTGATGTGGTCGGCAAAGACCTGGGTATCCTCATTGGCCGTCGGGGCGACACGCTGGCTGCCTTGCAGTTCCTCACCCGCCTGATGTTCAATCGCCACACGCGCCGCTGGGTCAACCTGGTTGTGGATGTGGAAGGGTACAAGGCGCGCCGCGAGCGCACCTTGCGGGAACTGTCCTTGCGCATGGCCGAACGGGCCGTCGCCACCGGTCGCGTGGTAGCGTTGGAAGCGATGCCCGCCAGCGAACGACGCATCGTGCACATGGCCTTGCGCGACTATCCCGACGTGACGACCCAAAGCGTCGGTGAGGGTGAGAGCCGCAAGGTGACCATCATTCCTCGTTGAAAAGGAGCAATTGAGCGCAGGGCGGCCTCTGGGGGCCGCCCTGTTTTATTTCTGCTCCTCCCCTTGACCACCTGGCAGGAATATGCTACAATGTGGTGGACAGCGAATGGCCAAGGCAGCACGGCCCTTGGCTACCAGCCACATGCCCATACGCGGTGAGCGACCATGGCCCGAATCTATGCCATTGCCAACCAAAAAGGGGGAGTCGGCAAGACGACCACCGCCGTCAGTTTGGCGGCCTATCTCGCCAACGCTGGGCGGCGGATTCTCGTCGTGGACGCAGACCCCCAAGCCAATGCCACTAGCAGCCTGGGGGCAGACTCGGCAGACTTCAACCACTCGCTCTACGACGTGCTCATTGGCCGTGTCTCCCTCTCCCAGGCCATTATGCCCGTGGAGCGGCCGCAAATGGATATTGTGCCCTCAGCCCCAGAGCTGGCGGGCGCTGAAGTGGAGATGGTGAGCATCATCGCCCGCGAGCGGCTGCTGAGCAAGGCCTTGCAGACCGTCGCTCACCTCTACGAGTATGTGTTCATTGACACCCCCCCCAGCCTGGGGCTGTTGACGATCAACGCCCTCACCGCTGCTGACAATGGCGTGATCATCCCCATCCAGTGTGAGTACCTGGCCCTGGAAGGCCTCAGCCACTTGCTGTACACCATTCAACTGGTGAGGGACAATCTGAACCCCCGCCTGCGGGTGGCGGGGATGGTGCTGACCATGTTCGATGCCCGCACTAACCTGGCCAAAGAGGTCGTCGAGGAAGTACGCCGCCATTTCCCTCGCCAGGTCTTCCAAACGGTGATCCCCCGCAGCGTGCGGTTGGGTGAAGCGCCCAGCTACGGTGAGCCGATTCTGGCCTATGCCCCCAACTCCTCGGGAGCACAGGCTTACTGGGCGCTCACGCGAGAGTTTCTGCAGCGTGAAAGAAGTTCGGTGTAGCAACCACGAGGTGACATCATGCCTCCTACCAAACGAGGACTGGGACGCGGCCTGGGCGCGTTGATCCCTCATTCTGAGCCACCCGAGGCGTCAGAGATAGCCAGCGGCATGTTGGAAGTGCCCGTTGGGGCCATTAGCCCCAACCCGCTCCAACCGCGTCAGATCATGGACGCCGAGAGGCTGGCGGAGCTGGCCGATTCCATCCGCGAGCATGGGCTCATCCAGCCCCTCATCGTCACCCGCATTGCGGGGCCGGCGGGCGGAACGGAGTACCAGTTGGTGACTGGAGAGCGGCGTTGGCGCGCCGCACAGATGGCCGGGAAGTCCATGATTCCGGTCATCGTGAAAGAAGCGACCTCCCGGGAGATGCTGGAGTGGGCGCTGGTGGAAAACCTGCAGCGAGCTGATCTGAACCCTCTGGAGGAAGCAAACGCCTATCGCACACTGATGATCGAATTTGGGCTGACCCAGGAGCAGGTAGCCGAGGAAGTGGGCAAGAGCCGCACAGCGGTGGCCAACGCCCTGCGGCTGCTGCGGCTGCCCAGGGAGATCAAGACCGCCCTGCTGGCAGAGGGGATCAGCGAGGGTCACGCCCGCGCCCTGTTAGGGCTGCCCACGCCCGAAGCACAGTTGGCCGCTCTGGCCACCGTGCAGCGCCGCACCCTCAGCGTCCGTCAGACCGAAGAGCTGGTTCGCCGCACACTGGCGCGGGTGGAACAGAAACAGGACGTGGACGTGGATACAGCCGCAGAGGCCTGGAAGATCGAAGCTCAAGCCTTGGAAGACCGTTTCCGCACCGCGCTGGGCACCAAAGTCAACCTGACCCGCTCCAAGCGCGGCGGCAAGCTGGTGATCCGCTTCTACTCGGAGGAGGAGCTGCAGCGCATCTACGACGTGATCGTCGGCGAGGAGTGAGCGCAAGGCCATGTCCGTCCCTTTCCAGGTGGTCAGTATCGCCCAGGCGACGAAACGTCTGAAGAAACCCTTCCAACTGCTGCGGCTGCTGCAAGTTGATGATCTGGCGCTGGATGTCTACCTCTGCGAGGGCGCTGTGGCCTGGCATCGCCACACGGACGAGGACGAGCTGTTCATGACCTACAGCGGGCTGATGACCCTGGAAAGCGAGTGGGGGACGGTCTCGCTGCGACCCTGGGAGATGGCGCTGGTGCCCAAGGGGGTGGGCCATCGTTCGCTTTCCGCCTGGCCTTCTGTCGTGATCCTGATGCGTTCCGTCCTGCTGGCAGACCGCAAGAACGGTGATCGTCGGCTATACGGCCTGCCAGGAGAGACACCCCTGCGCAAAACCAGCCTGATCGGCTCCCTGGAATGGCCGGGGATGCCTTTTCGCCCCCAGTTTCTGTTGAAGATCGAAGACTTCAGCCTGCGCTTGCTGCGCTGCGTGGGCCGGGGGCCGTGGATCGAGCCCCGCTCCGGCGACACCTTGCTGTTGGTACAGCAGGGAACCGTGCTCTTGGAGAGCGATGAGGGGCAACGGCCGCTCATGGGCGGAGAGATGCTGCGGGTGCCCAAACACACCAGGCACCGGCTGCTGACCGATGCGATCGCCGTCGTGCTGGAATTGGTGCGCGAAGAACCGCGGCAACCGACCCTGGTGACGGCCGACGAGTGGACATTGGACGAAGATTGATGAAAATTGACAGACGTTCGGCGCTGGCGGCCGCCCTGGTGGGGGTACTGCTGCTGGCGCTTGCCTTTCCTACGCTGCGCTGGTTGATCAACCAGTGGCTGACCAACGACTACTACTCCCACGGCTGGCTGGTGCTGCCCGTGTCCGGGTTCCTGGCCTGGCGGCAGTGGCCCAAGGGGGAGCGTGAGCCGGCCAACGTGGGCCTGATCCCGCTGGGTGTGGGGTTGGCCGGCTATCTGCTCGCTCTGCTGAACAAGGCTTACTTCCTGGCCGGACTGGCCCTGATCGTGTTGCTGGCCGGACTGGTCTGGTTCTTCCTGGGCACACGGGCGCTGCGGCGATTGGCCTTTCCCATCGGCTTCCTGGTCTTCATGGTGCCGCTGCCTTTCGTGGAAAGGGCCAGCCTGCCGCTGCAGCTTCTCACCGGGAGCTGCTCCACAGCGGTGGCGCGGGTCGTGGGGGTGGACGCCACCGTGCGCGGCGCCCAGGTCACCTTGCCCAACGTGGACCTGGTGGTGGGGGCGCAATGCAGCGGCCTGCGCTCCATCGTGGCCTTGTTCACGCTGGTGGCCATCTTCGTCTACGTGTTGCAGGGGCCGTGGTGGGGCCGGCTGCTGCTGGTGCTTTCGGCCATTCCCGTGGC
>JACNHM010000028.1 GCA_014383605.1 Chloroflexota bacterium | reverse complement strand
AACGCAGGTGAGCAGGGCGGTGGTCTTTGTGTTAGGATTGGAGCAGTTGCTGAAGTTGTAGGGTAGACACCGGAGTTCACCCATGGGGCCATTTTTGTGGCCAACTGCTGGTCCTCGACGTAGGGGGTAGTCAGTGGGAAACCAGAAGAACAGATGGCGGAAATGGAGAAAACTGGGGTCGGCGATGGCCGGGCTGCTGCTCTTTGTCCTGGCCCTGGGGCTGATGAAAGAGGGAGCGGGGGGACTGGCACCGTTTCTGCGAGGCCACCTGGAGGTCACCCACGCCGCCGACAGCATGGGCTTCGGCTGGCTGATGGCCTACCTGATCCTGAGCGGATCACCGGTGGCGGCTGCCGCCGTGGCTCTGTTGAGCGCCAAGGCACTGTCGCTGCTCCAGACCTTCACGATGATTGCTGGCTCCCGCCTGGGTGCCTCCTCCATTATTCTGCTGGTCGGCTTCATCTATGTCCTACGGGGACACAAGCGCTGGACCGCGCTTACCCCGGGTGTTCTCTCCTTCATCATCACCTGTTCGATCCAACTGGTGGCCCTGCCCATGGGGCTAATGATGCTTGGCCAGGGTTGGTTCAACCACCTTTCCCTGCCCGCGCTGGAGAGATTGGCGGCCGGCGTCAACCGTGGACTGGAGCCACTCATCGGTCCCCTGGCAGCCGTACTCCCCGACTGGACGCTTTTCGTAGTCGGGGTGGGACTGGTGACGCTCAGCTTCCGCCTCTTCGACCGTGCCCTGCCTCAGATGCGCCTGGAGAGAACCGACCTCGGCCAAGTATCGCGGCTGGTCTATCGCCCAGTGGTGATGTTCTTGATGGGTCTGACCATCACCCTGTTCACGCTGTCCGTCTCCATTTCCGTGGGCATCCTGGTTCCTCTCTCTGCCCGTGGCTACATGCGCCAGGAAAACATCATCCCCTACATCCTGGGGGCGAACATCTCCACTCTCGTGGACACGCTGGTCGCCGCAGCGCTGCTGGGAGATCCCGGCGCGGTGACGGTGGTGGTGACGCACATGGTCTGTGCAACCATCGTCTCCCTGTTCCTTGTCCTGCTGGTCTACCGGCCCTATGAGCGGGCCATCTCAGAAGCGCTGGCCTGGGTCACCTGCCAGCGCAGGAACTTGGCCTTATTCCTGGGTGTAATCGTTGTCATCCCTGTGGTACTCATTCTGCTGTAAACGTGGGTGGTGGAGAACGATGATGAAGATTCTGCTCTGCACTGACGGTTCCTCACATACGGTCCGGGGACTGAATCTGGGAACACGCATCGCGCGCGCGGCGGCGAGCCTCGTGGACATTCTGGCCGCAGTCCAACGCGATCAGGAAGAAGAGATGCACCGCTTCGTTGAGGCGGCTGCTGCCGACCTGGAGGAAGCAGGGGTTCCGGTCACTATCCACTGGCGAACCGGCCGGCTAGCTGAGGAGGCGGTCCACCAGGCGCGGACCGCTCCGTACGACCTGCTGATCATCGGCAGCCGGGGGCGACGGGGATTGGTACGGTTGCTGTTGGGCTCAGCGGCCCTCTACGTGACAGGGCACGTGCCAGCCTCCGTCTTGGTGGTCAAGGGACATGTCCGCGACCTCAATCGCTTCCTGATCTGCACCTCCGCTGGCCCCAAGAGCGAGCACACCGTTCGCTTCGCCAGTCGCTTAGCCCGGGCCCTGGGGGCCTCGGTGACCCTGCTGCATGTCATGTCCCAGGTGCCGCTTGCCGGAGACGCCGTTCCAGAGGACCTGAAGGCCTCGGCGAAGGAGTTGATCCAGCGCCGCTCGCGAGAGGGAGTACACCTGGGCCAGATGCTGGGTCTGTTGAGCGAGGAGGGGCTGGCCGGTCGTGCCGTGGTCCGTCACGGCCTGGTGCTGGACGAGATCGTCGCCGAGATCCGGGAGGGCCGGTATGACTTGCTGGTGACCGGTGCTCATGTCACCCCCGGCTTAAACGCCCGCCTGGTGGACGACCTGGCTGCGGATATCTTGCTGGCAGTCCAATGCCCGGTGCTGGTGGTCCCATGAGTACAGTTCACGAGCTATTGCAGAAACGCCAGGAGCTGTTGCTGCCCACCATCGCCCGGTTGCGGGAGGAGTTGCAGGGGATGGACGGGCGGCTGCTGGCCGTGCGGGCCGGAGCCGACTGGCGGGAGAATGAACTGCGTCTATGTTTGCTGGGTGAAGAGTATGCCATCGCCTGGCCGGAGGTGATCGTCCGGGGGGAGGATGGCCGCGAAGCACGGCCGGACGTGCAGGTGCTGCTGCTCACCTACCTGCGCAACAGCGATGGCACGCCGCCCACGGGCAGTTGGCTCTCCTTCCGGGAATTGCCCGATGGCGGCTTTTATCACCGGGCCTTCCAGGGCTACGCCCCCGATCGCCTGGCTCAGCGGTTCGGGGACGATCTGCCCGCTTTCCGCCGCGCCGCGGAACAGATCGGCGGGCGACGCGAGCCGATGGGTGATGCTGCCTACGGTTTCCGGGCCTTGCCGCATCTCTGGCTGGCCGCCGTGCTGTGGGCAGGCGACGAGGAATTTCCCGCCGCGGCGCGCATCCTCTTCGACGAAACGTGCCGCCGCACCCTGGCCACGGACCTGCTGGCCACGCTGGGCCGCTGGCTGGTGGGCCGTCTGCTGAAGGCGGCGGAGAGTGGGGAAGGGGGATGATGGAAAGGGGAAAGGATGGAAAAGAGGGAGAGGAGGGCGACTTCCAACTTCCAACTTCCAACTTCCAACTTCCAACTTCCA